>NZ_JBSSCS010000002.1:0-178885 GCF_054060015.1 Thermostichus sp. MS-CIW-25 | reverse complement strand
GCTGCAATCGAGAAAGATACGGATTTATCCGGAGCCAGCGCTGGCTAAGGTTTGGAAGCGGTGGCAAGCGGCGTGCCGGTACTGCTACAACCAAGGGATTGCCTATCAGCGTCAGCATGGCACTACTAAAACCCCAGAAAAGCTGCGGAATATTATCCTGCAATCGGACTTGCCGCAGTGGGTGAAGGAAGCCCCCTGCCACATTAAGCAGAACGCCGTCATGGAGGCATGGCAAGCGTTTCGCCAAAGCAAGGAAGCTCGGTTTCGCAGTGTGAGGGATAAGACCCACACCTTGCAGTTCAACAACAGTAATTTCAGTCAGGGCAGGTGGTATCCGAAGCTCACGAAGGGTTTGTCGTTTACGGCGTCAGAAGCGGTGCCGCAAAAGTGTGCCTATGGGACTAAGCTAATGCGGGTGAAAGATAGATGGTATGCCATCTTCCCCGAGCCCGTGAACGAGCAGTGTTCGTTAGCAAGGGGGGTGATCGCACTTGATCCTGGAGTAAGAAGCTTCCTTACAGGGTTTGATGGGGCGGGCTTTGTAGATATCGCCAAGGGAGACTTTGGCAGAATCGTTCGGCTGTGCTACCACCTAGACGATCTGCAATCTAGGCTGAGTAAAGCACCGAGACCCAAGCGTAGGCGAATGCGGCAAGCGGCGTTTTGTCTGCGGGAGAGAATCAGGAACTTGGTGGACGAGTGCCATCGCAAGGTAGCGGCGTTCCTAACGGATAACTACCGATTGATATTCCTCCCCACTTTCGAGTCAGCCAAGATGGTTGCCAAGGCAGGGAGGAAGTTTGGTAGCAAGACAGCAAGGGCGATGCTCACCTGGGCGCACTATCGGTTCAAGCAGTTCCTGAAATTTCAAGCCCAAAAGAAAAACGTGGTTGTCGTGGAAGTATCGGAAGCGTACACCAGCAAAACCTGTACCAAGTGCGGGCACATCCACACCAAGTTGGGTGGCGCAAAGGTGTTCACATGCCCCAAGTGCAGCCATAGGCTACCACGAGATTGGCAAGGCGCTCTGGGCGTCATGCTCAGGGCTTTGCGGGATACCGCCTTTCTGTTCGGCCTCCGGCCCGCTAACGCGGTCGCGTTAGCGTCGCGTAGCGACAACGGAAACGGGCAGAATGCTATCGCTTCACCGTTGAGCAGTAATGCTCAGCAGTGTTCAGCGTAAATGTATCAGTATTGTGGGTGGGGAAGCATTTGCAGAAGGATTGTTGATGAGCTACGACGCGGTGGTGATTGGGGCCGGGCACAACGGGCTGGTGAGCGCTTGCTATTTGGCCAAAGCGGGGCAAAAAGTGCTGGTGCTGGAGCGCTATCACACCGTTGGTGGGGCTGCCATTACAGAAGAAATTCACCCGGGCTTTCGCGTGTCGGTGGCTTCCTATTCCTGTAGTTTGCTGCGACCGGAGATCATTCGCGATCTGCGCCTGCCGGACTATGGCTTTGAGGTCTATGCCAAGCAACCTTCCTATTTCATGCCTTTCCCGGATGGGCAGCACCTCTTTCTGTATGCCGATAACCGCGCCAAGAGCAAAGCGGAAATTGCCAAGTTTTCCCGCAAAGATGCGGAAGCCTACGACCGCTGGGAGGAGTTTTGGGATCGGGTGAACGAGGTGGTGGAGCCAACCTTAATGCAGCCGCCGATTTCACTGGGCCAACTGGCGGATCGCTTTGCAGCCGCCGGGTATGAAGACGATTTCCGCCGCATCATGCTCCTCTCGACCACCGATCTCTTGGATGAGTTCTTCGAGTCGGAGCAAGTCAAGGCGGCGATGGCTCCCCAATCTTTGATCGGCACCTCTGCCGGGCCGATGACTCCGGGTACGCCCTACATCTGGCTGGTCCATGCGGTAGGTCGGGCTATTGGCATGCGTGGGGTCTGGGGCTATGTGCGCGGTGGGATGGGATCCATTACCCAAGCGATGGCCAAGGCAGCTCTGGACTTAGGGGTGGAGATCCGCACGTCTGCTCCAGTGGCGGAGATCTTGATGGAGAGTGGGCAGGCCGCTGGGGTTATCCTCGAATCGGGGGAAACCGTGCGGGCGCGGGCGGTTCTCTCCAATGCCCATCCCCAAATCACCTTTTTGCGACTCTGCTCCTCTTTGCCCCCAGACTTGCGTGACCGGCTAGAACGGCACTACCGCACCTCAGGCCCGGTGTACAAGCTCAACTTGGCCCTGGAGGAACTGCCCCGCTACACGGCGGCCCCTGCTGAAGTGCCCCCAGAAGTGGTCAGTTCCGCCACGGTAGACATTGCTCCCTCGGTGGCCTATCTGGAGCGGGCTTGGGATGACTGCAAGTACGGGATCCCTTCCCGGGATCCGTTTATCGAGATCTACAGCCAATCCCCCACCGACCCGACAATGGCTCCCCCAGGTAAGCACATCCTCTCCTGTTTCTGTCAGTTTGTGCCTTACCAACCCAAAGGGCGAGACTGGAACGATGGCCTGCGGGAAGAATTTGCCGATCTGGTAATCGACAAAATTGCCCAATTTGCCCCCAACATTAAAAACGCCGTGATCGCACGGCAGATGTTGTCGCCCGTGGATCTGGAGGCCCGCTTCGGCCTTGTGGGGGGCAGCATTTTTCACGGGGAAATGACGCCGGATCAAAGCTACAACCTGCGGCCCATCTCCGGCCTGGCCGACTATCGCTCCCCCATCCCCGGCCTTTACCTCTGCGGTTCAGGAGCGCACCCAGGAGGCGGAGTGACCGGGATCCCTGGCCACAACTGCGCACAGGTGGTGCTCAGCGATCTACCCAAGCTCTGACCGACGAAAAGGCCAAGCCAGAGCGGATCCCTGCTCTGGGATCAAACGGGTTGCCTGGGCTACAGCCGCACCTCAGTTCCCTCAAAGAACCCACGGATGATCAAAATGGCCTCTTCTCTAGCTTCAAGGTTGTTAGTAGGGAACTCCTGTTCTATGAACCACTGGCCGGAAATGCGCTCAGCAGAGGTCGTTGAATCGAAGACAAGGTTCAGATTTCCTCTTTGTGTTCCCCCACCAATATCAAGCCGGTTAAACGGCCCTGATAACTGTGCTCCGGCCAAGGTGCGGAAGACGAAATCCCCCGTTGCAGGCACGATGCCCTGCAAAACAACTGGAGCATCCTCGCCTCCTTCCCTTTCAGTTCGTAATGAGAAAAAGTAATCAAAGGCTGTAGGAGCATCTGTAGGAGCATCTGGACGGTCAGGAACCGGCAATTGCGGTATCGGTGTGGGGAAAGGTCGTGGCGGC
Source organism: Thermostichus sp. MS-CIW-25 (assembly GCF_054060015.1). Classification (NCBI taxonomy): domain Bacteria; kingdom Bacillati; phylum Cyanobacteriota; class Cyanophyceae; order Thermostichales; family Thermostichaceae; genus Thermostichus; species Thermostichus sp. MS-CIW-25. The sequence goes on along the minus strand of NZ_JBSSCS010000002.1, from coordinate 175,631 downwards.
GGGCTGACCTGGACAAAGTTGAGGACTGTGCTGACGTTGGCTGGGTCAAACTCCGCCTGTACGCGGCCGTTCAACAGGCGCCGGATACGCACCAACTGATTGGGCAAGATGTTGGGCCGAGTCGGATCCGGAGCAAACAGCACCGACTGCGTACCCACCTGGGCAGGACGATAGACAATCTCCGCCTGGTTGGGCCGGAAGTTCAGGCGGGCAAAGAGAGCCAAGGCGTCCTCGGGAGTGCCATCGCCCGCAACCCCCCGCTGCCGCACCACAAAGCTGGCGGAGAAACTACCTGTCTGGAGAATGGCAGATACTCCTTCTGTTGGGTTCACGAAGCTTCCTGCTGGCGGGTTGCCACCTGGGCCAGGATCTTCATAGAGTACCCCCGTGGTGCGGACAATGAGAGAAGAATCTCCCTCTAGGACAACTTGGTTGCCATTCCTATTCACCAAGATTCGGCGCACGGTGAGAGTCAAGACAGTACCTTCCCTGGCGGCTCTAAAGGTTGTGTTCACTCGAATGCGCTGATCATTGGGGTTTGTCGAAATTGCAACCAGCTCGGCGATACTAAATTGCGTAGATAGTCTGCCGTCGTTGGGGCCAAAGGCAATGAGATTCACCAGCGGTGTGGTTCGCCCAATTTGGATGGCCAGGGTGCTGGAGCGAAGAGTTGAGTCAATCGTCAAGTCACTGGCTGGGATCTCGTTCACAGGCAAGATGCGGGCTTCAACATTGGCGATGCGAGCTTCACCGCTGCCTTGGAGGGGGTTGGTGCGCACAGGGATCCCGTTGTCAAACCTCGGATTGACATAGTCCAGCCGCAGGCTGGTGGTCTCCAGCACCGAGCCGGGGGTAAAGCGATACTCTTGGGCCGAGACAAAGGCAGCCGGATCCACCTGGACGGGCCCAGGCAAGGTCGGAGACTCATTAACTTCTCCGCAGCCGCCTAGCAGCAAGACTCCACACAAAACCGCCAACGAGCGACCTTTGAAGTTCATACGGCACTTCCTCACACACCTTAAATCTGGGCAAATCCACACACAAAATGGGGAGAAGGCACCCAACCCCTAACGCTACAGGTAAGCTGGCCGCCCCTGCTCGAGGCTATGATACCCCATATCTAGGGGATGGGCCATTTCCAGAACAATTTCTTGCATTTGCTCTGCCGCTTGCTTGACAACGCTCTAGGATGCAGTAGAACTAACAGCAGGCATCCCCCTTGAAATTGTGCAGATGCATAAGACTTGAGCAAGCTCGGTGGATCCCCGCTGGACGCTGCCTAAGACGTTTGCTGTGGTGTGAGTGAGTGGAGATTTTTCGATGAGACGACGTTTTGGCTCAGCCCTTGGCCGTGGCGGCCTCTCTCTTTGGGCAACCTGTGCTTCGGTTGCGCTAATTACCGGCTGCAGTAGCGAGACCACCAGCGGGGTGCCGCCTCTACTGGCTTCTAGCGGTGCCACGCCTCCTCCTGTGGCCGTTGCCCCCACGATTGCCCCCAATCTCACGCCTATCACCTTCCGCCCAGGGCCGGACTTTGCCCCCATCACCCCGCCGCCGGTTCAACCCGACCTTCCGGATCCGCCTAGTCTAACTGGGGGGTTTAATCTTTCATCAGTGGGATCCGCCTTTGTAACTATCACCTTGAGCGGCTTATTTGCTCCAGGAGTGATCAGGAGCGTAGAGGTTCAGTTTTTTAACATCAGTCGCGGCACGGATATTACCAGCATCTTTTTGCCGACGGCAATTGAGCAGTTTAGAAATACGCTGATAGGCAGAGGCAATAGCTACGACGACCGAAACGGGATCACCCTCGGCTTCACCTTCCCGGCGGATCTAGCCGCCTACAACACCAACGTTGCTGCGGGAGAAAGGGTTTTGGTAATCGTGGTCATTCGAGATTCATTTGGTCAAGCTCTGAGGCTGGAAGCGGACGCCCAAGCCCCCTAAGCTGGAGCTGAGTAAGGCTGTTTGGGTTTGTGCCACGAGAGAGTTGAATGGCAGGAGGATGAGGGAATGAAAACGGGAAAAGTAGCTGGGGTTTTGGCTTGCTTGTGCTTGGGCTTGCTAACAGCTTGTCAACAAACTAAAGAGGGGAATCCAATCAGCTCGCTGCCAGGGCCAATCATCCCTGTGCAAAACCCAAATACGGAACCCGGAGGAACGGGGGTAGGGCTGCCATCCACTCCTCCGATTGGATCTGTTCCCCCAGGTCAACCCAGCCCTCTTGTGCCCCCTCCTGTGTCGGCGCCGACGATCCCTCCCCTGCCCAGCCCGAACCCCTCTCCCAGTATCATTGGCTTGCCCCCAGGCCCCTTGGCTGCCCCGATGTTTACTAAGAGCTTTAATCCTGCTTCAGCAGTGGGTGCCCCTGTAACTGTAACGGTTATCTTCACGATTGTTAATAACTCAGGGATCCAACTGACTGGCCTCAACTTTGCAGACAGCCTGCCTGCAGGGTTAGTTGTTGACACTCCGCCTAACATCACCAATACCTGTGACGGCACACCTGATGCGCCTCCAGGCGGAGCCTCAATTGCCCTGAGCGATGGAAAACTGGCTGCCAATGCAACTTGTGCAGTGACTGTTCAGGTTGTTGCTGGGACTCTAGGCACTTACGTCAATCCCCCTGTAACTCTCACCAGCGCCCAAGCTCCCCCTGCGCAAAGTGGGACTGTAACTCTCGTGGTGGGTCCAACTTTTCCGGTTTTCACTAAAGCATTTCCAGGTACATCTTTTGCAATTAATACTCCTGTACCTTTGACCTTTACCATCACCAACAACACGGCTACCCCTCTGACCGGCCTTGCCTTTACAGACATCTTACCTACTGGGCTCGTTATTGCTAGTCCTCCCTTTTCGACCAATACTTGCGGTGGTGTACTTAACGTGGCTGTGGGTGGAACGTCTATTACTTTCTCGAATGGAACTCTGCCTGTTGGCACTACCTGCACGATTTCAGTGAACGTTATTTCTAGCACAGCAAATACGTACATCAATCCTGCTACCACACTCACCAGCAACGAGGCAGCCCCAGTGATAGCGCCGCCTGTGAGTGTGACCTTCTTCTAGCCCGCGGCTGTGGGTTTGAGGAGAATCCAAAAACACAGGGTTAGGATGCGGCCACCACGCAAGGGATCCGCATCAACCTCAATCAACCTGGCTGATCAAGCCGGCTGCCCAATCCAGGAGGGCGTTCACTGCTTCTAGGTCTTTCGCTTCTGAGTACAGCCGCAGCAAAGGCTCGGTGCCGCTGCCGCGAATCATCACCCAACTGCCGTCGGCAAGGGTAAATTTGTGGCCGTCTTTGTCGAAATGCTTGATCACTTTCTGCCCCAAAATCTCAGCCGGGGGATCCATCTGTAGCCGTTTGAATAACTCAGTTTGTTGATTTTGATCCGCGAGGTGGAGATCGCGGCGCAGGTAAACAGAGGTGAACCCTTCCCGTTCCTGCAAAGCCCGGTAGATGGTGCTGAGATCTTGGCCGGTTTCCGTAACCGCTTCGATGAGATACAGGGCCGAAAGCAGGGCATCCCGCTCGGGAATGTGGCCCAAGTAGCCGATGCCGCCCGATTCTTCCCCGCCCAACAGCACCTGGGTGCTCATCATGCGCTCGGCAATGTACTTGAAGCCCACCGGCATTTCCGTAACCGGTAGGCCGTAGTGCTGTGCAACTTTAACAAACAGCTCAGAGCCGCTGATGGTTTTGACAATCTCGCCCCGTAAGCCGCGTCGCTCCGCCAAGTGGTCGATCAAGATAGGAATGAGGATCTGGGGGCTGAGGAAATGGCCCTGCCCATCCAGGGCGGCAATGCGGTCGGCATCTCCATCAAAGACCAAACCCATTTTCAAGGGGGCGGGATCCGCCGCGATGATCTGAGCAGAAGCCTGCAGGTTTTGCGGCAAGGGCTCGGGGGGAAATCCCCCAAACAAGGGATCCCGATGCGCCTGCAACTCAATGACCTTCTCCCCCAAGAGGCGCTTGAGGCCGCCAGCGCCAGAGCCAAACATGACATCCACCCAAATCTTGGCCGGGGATCCTTTGAGCTTTTCCAGATCCACAAAGCGGCTGAGCTGAGCCAGGTAGCCGGGCCAGGGATCCCAGGTGTGGATGGGGGCCTTGTGGGATCCCAGAGGTTGCAGGTGGCGCATATCCTGCTCGATGGCGGCGGTAACTTCCGGCGGCACGGAGCCACCGAATCCCCCCTTGACCTTAAGGCCGGAATAGTGGGGGGGGTTGTGGCTGGCGGTGATCACCAAAGCGCCGTGGCAGCCCCGCTCCTTGGCACCCCAGCTAAAGGCCGGCGTTGGGGCCACACAGGTGGAGAGGTAAACTGGGATCCCCAGGCGGGCCACCACCTCAGCAACGTGGGCGGCAAAGCGTTCCGAAAGAAAGCGGTTGTCGTAGCCGACCAGGATCCCTTCGCCGGGGTAGGTGCGGGCCAACACTTGGGCGCTGGCCTGGGCTGCAACGGTCAAGTTTTGGAAAGTAAAGGCATCGGCAATCACGGCTCGCCAGCCGTCGGTGCCAAAACGGATCGGGGTATCGGCCATAGTGGTGTTGCGGTGGGTGCTGCCGCTTCAAGTCATAGCACGAGGCGGGAGTTGCGGGGTTCGGTCTGCTCTCAACTCCTATCGAGATGGGATCCCTCTCGCGGGGCCCGCAGAAGCGGCTAGATTGACATACCCCCCTGCCCTCAAGGGCAGGGCTTTACGGCGTTTTTTCGGTAACCTGGAAAGCGTTCCGCTCCTTTGTGCCATGACTCAGCAACTGACTCTCGACGGACTGGGATTTGGCTCGGGTGGGGGATCCCGTCTGGGTCGGGTGATTGTAACCGATTTGCAGGGGGAGATGCAGCGCTCCTACCTGGAATACGCCATGAGCGTGATCGTGGGGCGGGCCTTGCCGGATGTGCGGGATGGCCTCAAGCCGGTACACCGCCGCATCCTCTACGCCATGCACGAGCTGGGCCTGACGCCGGATCGCCCCTACCGCAAATGCGCACGGGTGGTGGGGGATGTGCTGGGGAAATATCACCCCCACGGGGATCAGGCAGTTTATGACGCGCTGGTGCGCATGGCACAAGACTTTTCCAGCCGCTATCCCCTGGTGGCGGGACACGGCAACTTCGGCTCTGTGGATGATGACCCGCCAGCGGCTATGCGCTACACGGAGTGCCGGCTGGCGGAGCTGAGCCACACAGCGCTTCTGGAGCAGGTGTCGGAAGAGATCGTCGATTTCATGCCCAATTTCGACGGATCCCAGGCGGAGCCCACCGTTCTCCCGGCCCGCTTGCCCATTTTGCTGCTCAACGGCTCTTCCGGCATTGCCGTGGGCATGGCCACCAATATCCCACCCCACAACCTGGGGGAAGTGGTGGATGGCCTGTTGGCTTTGATCGACCATCCCGACCTCAGCCCTGAGGAACTGTTGCGGTGGATCCCAGGGCCGGATTTTCCCACCGGCGGCCAAATCTTAGACACCCAAGGGATCCGCGAAGCCTACCTCACCGGGCGCGGTTCCATCACCCTGCGGGGGGTAGCCCGATTTGAGGAGATCCAGCCGGGCAAAGGACGCCACCGGCGGCCTGCTCTGGTGATCACTGAATTTCCCTACCAGGTGAACAAAGCCGCTTGGATCGAGAAGGTGGCGGAGTTGGCCAGCCAGGGCCGCCTCAGCGACATTGCCGATCTGCGGGATGAGTCGGATCGCAGCGGCATTCGCGTGGTGGTGGAGCTCAAGCGAGAAGCCAACCCGCAGGCGGTTTTGCAGCAGTTGTACAAGCTCACCCCTTTGCAAAGCAACTTTGGAGCCATCCTGCTGGCTTTGGTGAACGGGGAACCGCGGCAGCTCAGCCTCAAGGACATCCTGCAACACTTCTTGCAATTTCGCGAGGCCACCCTCAACCGGATGTTCCGTGCCGAGTTGCAGCAGGTGCAGCGCAAGGCGGAAGAGGTGGCAGGAATGTTGCTGGCGTTGGCGGATCTGCAGGGGGTGATCGAGCTGCTGCGGCAAGCGCCCGATGGCACCACGGCCAAAGCCCAATTGCAAACTCGCCTGGGCTGTACCCCCCAGCAGGCAGAGACGATTTTGGCCATGCCTCTGCGTCGCCTGACGGGATTGGAGCGGGAACGGCTGCACCAGGAACACGCCCAGTTGCAGACCCGCATCGAAGAACTGCAGGGGCTCCTCAGCGACCGCCGCAAGCTCTTGAATCATTTGAAAAAAGAGCTGCGCCACTTGAAGAAAACCTTCGGGGATCCCCGGCGCACCCAGATCCTCTCGGCCTCGGAGCTGGAAGCGGAAGTGGCCCAAATCCCCAGCGGCGAAGAGACGGAAGAGACCCACTTCTTGCTGCAATTCACCCGCAAGGGCTATGTGCGCCGCCTGCCTCTGCCTAGCCGTCGCTCCCGCAGCAACCCGGCGCAACGGGAACTGGGGGAAGATGTGCTGGTCGGCCTGGAATGCGTCACGCTGGAGCAGGAAATCTTGGTGCTCACCGCTGGCGGCAAGGCTTTTACCGTGCCCATCGCAGGGATCCCCCTCAGCACTGGGTCCTCACGGGGGGTGCCTCTGGTTACCCTTCTCCCCAACCCCGAGCCGATGGTTGCCACCTTCACGTTGGCTCCGGATCCGGGCAAGGCAAGTTTGGTGGTGCTCAGCCGGCAGGGGCGGATCAAGCGGCTGGCCCTGGCAGAGTTGATGGGCCTTACCCAACGGGGATCCACCGTCCTCAAACTAAAGGAGGGAGATGAGCTGGGCTGGGCAGCCCTTTGGGATCCCGGCTGCCAAGGCTACAGCGTTGTTCTGGCCACCTCTGGCGGGCGGGTGCTGCGGTTGGATGTCCAACAGATTCCCCTGATGGGTCGGGCGGCTATGGGATCGCCGGCCCTGCGTTTGGGGCGCGCCGAGCGAATAGTTGGTATGGCGCTGCTGCCCCCGCAAGGGATCCTGGTTCTGGCCAGCCGGTCGGGCTATCTGAAGCGCTTGTCTCTGGAGGAGATCCCCATCTTGGAGCGGAGTCCGGTGGGCGCGCCGGCCTTTCACTTCTCCGACCGAGGGGATGTGCTGGTGGGCTTGGTGGGTCTCCCCCCCGAGCTGGAGAGGCCTTCCCATCTGCAACTGGATGTGCTCACGGAGTCTGAACGGATGTACTCCTTCTCCCCTGCTGACATCCCGCTGCAAAGCCGATCCGGGGACGGATCCCTCCTGGTCAAAGGGGAGCGGGTCAGGGAGTTGCGCCTGTTTTGTCCACAGTGGCTGCCGGAAGGCGATGTGGGATAGCTCTTGGGGGAGCAGAAGATCCCTAGGACGGAGAGCCTTCCCCAGGCGAGGCCGAATCGGTCGGCGGGGAGCCGGGATCCGTCTCCGGCACTTCGGGATGGCGAACGGGCTTGGGTAGGGTGCCACCTGACCTGATAACCAAACAGCGCACGGTTTGGTACAGCTCCTCCAGCAAGATGCTGATGGCAGAGCGGAAGTCTCGGTGGTCATCTCGCATTTGCTCCAGCATGGCGCGGATGACTTCCTGACAATCCTTCAGGATGTGCTGCTGCTGGGCAACAATCTGCACCAGTTCACTTTGTTCCTTGAGCAACTCCCGCAGACAGGAGCGCAGCTCGTCCACCTGGTTCTGCCAAAGAGCCTGTCCTTCCCGCAGCTCCATTACGCTGGTGCGCAAATCGGCGGTCGAGTCTCTCAGGGCTTCGCTGTGGCGGCGCTCGGCTTCCAGTTGCTTTTGCTGCTCCTGCTGCTGTTGGCGCAACTCAGAATTGGCCCGCAAGTTGGCTTCCGCTGCCCTGAGCAATTGAGCCAATCGAACCTCAGTAACAACCCAACGCTCTTCCGGCGACAGAGATCGACCTCGGCCAATTCGTCTGCAGAAGTACTTCACAGTCGCTGCACCCTATACACAACTCTCTACTTTAAATCAATCAAAGCACCATAGGACTTCAGCCCAAGCAGAGACCTGTCTATCGGGCTTTGTCCCGGCTGTTTTCTGGGTTTACCCAATGTAGCCATGATAGCGGATGCCGAATCCAGAAGTTCGGAAGACGGAGCTGCCCCTCTCCAGGGATCCCAGTCGTTCTTCTAGGATGGTGGAGAGTTTGGATCAAAGAAACCATGCCTTCACTTGCCAATCAGGTGGTGCTGATTACCGGCGCCTCTGCTGGAATTGGGGAAGCCGTCGCTCTGGAGGCGGCCAAACGCGGGGCTCGCTTGGTGCTGGCGGCCCGCCGGGAAGGGCTGCTGCGAAACGTCAAAGACTTGGTGGAGAGTCGGGGAGCGGAGGCGCTGGTGGTGCCCACCGACATGGCCGATACGGCCCAGGTGGAGGCGCTGGCCCAAAAGGCTCTGGATCACTTTGGCCGGGTGGATATCCTGGTGAACAACGCCGGCTATGGCCAGATGGGGCCGGTGGAAGAGGTGGATGTGGCGGCCATGCGGCGCCAGTTTGAGGTGAATGTGTTTGGCCTGCATGCTCTCACCCGTGCCCTCTTGCCCCAAATGCGGGAACGGGGCAGTGGCCGCATCCTCAACCTCAGCTCGGTGGCCGGCCAGCTGTCCATGCCCTTCAGTGGCGTTTACAGCGCCACCAAGTTTGCTGTGGAGGCCCTCAGCGATGCGTTGCGGGTGGAGGTGGCCCCCTTCGGCATCAAGGTTATCTTGATCGAGCCGGGGCCGGTGGCCACCGAGTTTGGCCGCGTGGCGGAAGAAACCTTTGCCGCTGTTGTCAACCCCAACGGCCCCTACAAGGCGATCTTGGACAAGACCGCCGATCTGGCCAGCTCGTTCAGCAAAATGGCCTGGCCGGTGGAGAAGGTGGTGGAGCCGATCCTGAGGGCGATGACCGATCCTCACCCTTCCGACCGCTACACTGCTTTCACAGGGGGCAAGGTGGCGTTGGGGCTGATGCGGCTGCTGCCGGCCTCTCTGGCCGACTCTATGTGGCGGCGCGTCTATGGGCTGGATGGTCTGGGATCCCCCGGCTCGGCCTAACTGCAGGCTGGTGGCGGGCATCGGATGGGGCAGGGATCCCTCAGGAGCTCATCCTTGCGGGGGTAGGGTTGTGCCTTCCAGGAGGGACAGGTTAAGTTTGTTAAAGGACTTTTAATAACCGAGCGTTCTCTTCCCTATGAACAAGCCTCTATCTCCCCAGCGCTGGCTGATCGCCCTCCTGCTGGGCTTTTGTCTCTGGCAGGGATCCGGCCTGGTGCTGCAGCCTGCACCCGCCCATGCAGCTTTGGCCTCGGCCCTCACCTACGATCGCTTTTTGCGCTACGTCGAGGAGGGGCGGGTTACGGATGTGCGCCTCACGGACAACAATCTGGTAGCTGAAGTTACGGCTGTGGATCCCCAGACCCAGCATTCCACCCGCTACCGAGTGAACCTGCTGCCCAACACCGTACCGCAACTGGTGAACCGCCTCACCGAGCAGGGGATCGAAGTGGCAGTGGTACCCACCCGCAATGGCAGCGCCTTTTGGGCGCTTCTGGGCAACCTGGTGATCCCGCTGTTGCTGTTGGGGGGGTTGTTCTTTTTCCTGCGGCGTGCCGGTGCTGGAGCGGGCGGCCCTGGGCAGGCAATGAACTTCGGCAAATCGCGGGCCCGCTTTCAGATGGAAGCCAAAACCGGCGTTAAGTTCGACGATGTGGCCGGCATCGAAGAGGCCAAAGAAGAATTGCAAGAGGTGGTCACCTTCCTGAAGAAGCCGGAGCGCTTCACAGCGGTGGGGGCCAAGATCCCCAAGGGTGTGTTGTTGGTGGGGCCGCCGGGGACGGGCAAAACCCTTCTGGCCAAGGCCATTGCCGGCGAGGCAGGAGTGCCTTTCTTTAGCCTGTCCGGCTCTGAGTTTGTGGAAATGTTTGTCGGGGTGGGTGCCTCTCGCGTACGGGATCTCTTCAAGAAGGCCAAGGAGAATGCGCCCTGCATCGTCTTCATCGACGAGATTGACGCGGTGGGCCGGCAGCGGGGGGCCGGCATTGGCGGGGGCAACGACGAACGCGAGCAAACCCTGAACCAGTTGCTCACCGAGATGGACGGCTTTGAGGGCAACACCGGCATTATCGTGATTGCCGCCACCAACCGCCCTGATGTGTTGGATGCGGCTCTCTTGCGTCCGGGCCGCTTCGACCGCCAGGTTACGGTGGATCGGCCCAGTTTCAAGGGGCGCTACGAGATCTTGCGGGTGCATGCCCGCAACAAGAAGCTGGCGGAAGAGGTCAGCCTGGAGGCGATTGCCCGCCGTACCCCTGGCTTTGCCGGTGCGGATCTGGCCAACCTGCTCAATGAAGCGGCCATTTTGGCGGCCCGCCGTCAGCGCATGGCCATCACCAACCAAGACATTGAGGACGCCATTGACCGCATCACCATTGGCCTGACCAAGCCGCCGCTTCTGGACGGCAAGAGCAAGCGCCTGATCGCCTACCACGAGTGTGGCCATGCCCTGTTGATGACACTTTTGCCCCACGCGGATCCCTTGAACAAGGTGACCATCATCCCCCGTTCCGGCGGCGCAGGTGGCTTTGCCCAGCAACTGCCCAACGAGGAGCAGATCGACTCCGGCATGTACAGCCGCGCTTGGCTGCTGGATCGGGTGGTGGTGGGCTTTGGCGGTCGGGCGGCTGAAGAGATCGTCTTCGGCTACTCCGAAGTGACCACCGGAGCCAGCAACGACCTACAGCAGAACACGAATCTGGTGCGGCAGATGGTGACCCGCTTTGGCATGTCCGAGCTGGGGCCCTTGATGTTGGATCCCCCCAACAACGAGGTATTCTTGGGCGGCGGCTGGATGAACCGCGTCGAGTACTCGGAGGATGTGGCCGCCAAGATCGACCGCCAGGTGCGGCAGATCCTGGAGAGCTGTTACCAGAAAGCCAAGCAGATTTTGCTGGAGCACCGCCCTCTGCTGGATCGATTGGCCGATACCTTGGTGGAACGGGAAACCCTGGATGGCGACGAATTCCGGGCGATTGTCTCAGAGTATGTGCCCATCCCGGAGAAGGTCGGCCTGCCCAGTCCACTTGCGGAAGCGGGACGGAGTCCAAAGCTGGTCTAAGGGATCCCATCTCCATCGCCGGATAGACGACTTGGGAGGGTGGTTGTTGGGGCTGGATCCCGGCAACTGCCCTTTTTTTAGCGGGTTTTCTGTTGCGTCGGGTTATCTCATGCGCTCTTCTCTCTCTGCTTTGCCGGTTCACCTTTATCGCTGCCTGAGCTGCGGTCGGGAAGGGTTGACCCAATCACCAGGGCGGGAACAGGGATCCGTGGCAGATCGGGTTTATTGTCCCAGTTGTGGCCAAATTTACCCCATCACCGCTTCTGGGGCTGTGGATTTTATCGGCAGCTCATCGGACCTGCATCTCACGCCGGCCCAAGCCATTGCCCATCTGCCTGGGTTTGCCTGGGGCTACGATCGCCTCTGGCGGCCCTGGGCCCTGTCGCTGCTGACGGGGGAGAGCTTTGGCAGCGAGCGGGAGGGTCAACTGCTGGCCGAGTTGGTGGGGGAGGGGGATCCCATCTTGGATTTGGGCACTGCCGGGGGGTACTGGAGCCGCTTGCTCCTGGCCAAGGATCCACAACGGACGGTGATCGGCCTGGACAATGCAGCAGGAGTATTGGCGGAAGCCGCTCAACAAGCGCAGCCCCACTGGCAGCACTACAGCCTGATGCGGGCTCGGGCTGAACAGCTTCCCCTCGCCTCTGGAACTTTTGGGGCGGTGATCAGCGGGGCCACCTTGAACGAATTGCCTTTGGATCCCTGTTTGCGGGAAATTGCCCGTGTGTTGAGACCGGGAGGAGCCTTTGTCTCGATGCACAGCCAGCAGGTCCAGGGATGGGGGCAGATGGTGCAGCAATGGCTGGAAGCCACCGGCCTTCATTTTTTCTCAGAAACCCAGTTGCGCGAGCACCTTCAACAGGTGGGGCTGCAGTTGGAGCGTTATCTCAGCTTGGGTTGGGTGGCCTTTGTGCGGGCGGTGCGCCTCTGATCTTGGCCGGGTTAAGTTGTGCAGTGGCCATCGAGTCGATGTCGGAGCCATTACCCCAATCCAAGTCATGCCGATCCCTGGCTCCCCTCTTCCACCAAGAGAGAGACTAGGAGTGAGGGCGCACTCTATGGGATCCACTCCAGCCCAACGCCAAAGCTAAACTCCCGATCCAAGGTCGAGTTGCGCAGGCTATAGCGAGCAGAAAGACGAAAAGAAGGGCTAATGGCATAGGCAGCGGTGATCTCCGCCAGGGTGGCCTGTCCTTCTTCCGGCTCCTGGGGGGCAACCCAACTGTAGCTACCGGTCAAATCTGCAGCTCCGGGAGCCAAGGCCAAAACGGCAAAAGCCCCATAGCTAACTCCGCTGAGGCTGCGGTTTTTTTGTTCCAAAGCCCGATACCCCAGTTGTGGCGCCAGATTAAAAGGGGATCCCAGGGGGGCCAGAAAGTAGCGCATCTCCGACCCGTACTGGCGCACTTCGGGATGTTCGGAAGATTGGCGATAGTCACCACTGAGGGTGAGGCGATCTCCCAGGCGCAAATCCTGCAGGCTGATTCGCCAGTGCGAAGAGGACTCAAAGCCGGCCTGCAAGCGGGTGGGCAAGACGGGCGTGTTGCGGATTTCTTCCAGGAGATTGGGCGGGTTTTGCAGCCAGCGGCGCAACACGGGGCTGTCTTCTAAAATTCGGTCATCCAAGCCCAAATCCAAAGCGGCTGAGAGGGTGGCCGGCACCGGATCTGGAATAGGGGCTTGCTGGGAATTGGCCCAAACCGGCCGCTCAGGCACCAGTCCAGCCCAGAGGAGCAGCATACCCAGGCGAAGCCCTTTGCCAGACTGTCTCACCACCTGCAACCCCATGCATCGCGTCCCTACTGTAGCTGCTTTCCGAGAGATTCTCCACGCAGACGGGCAGAGCCAAAGGGCGGCAACAACACCTCAAAGACGGCTCAACGACAACAGAAAGCCTAGCTGTTCCGGCTGTTGGCAACCACCCGCAAGCGCTCGACCAATTTTTGCAGTTGCCGTTCAAACTGCAGACTTTCCCGCTGTAGCTGACTGACTTTCTCACAGCTATAGAGAACGGTGGTGTGATCTTTTCCCCCAAAGTAATCGCCAATTTTGGGCAAGCTGAGGTTGGTGTAGTGGCGCATCAAAAACATGGCAATTTGCCGTGCTTGGCTGATGTCACGCTTGCGGGAGGATCCCAGTAAACTTTCTCGGTCGATGCCGAATTCTTCACAGACCACATCGGTAATCATGTCGGCGGTGATCTCTTTCGGCTCGCTGGGGGGATTGAGGATGGGCTGAATCGTCTCCACGCTCATCGGCAAGCCGGAAATGGAAACATAGGCGACGGCGCGGATCAGGGCGCCTTCCAGCTCGCGGATGTTGCTGGTGTAGGTGGTGGCAATGTACTCGATCACGTCGGCGGGCAAGTTCATTCCCTCGTACTCGGCTTTCTTCTTGAGAATGGCCATGCGGGTTTCGATATCGGGCGATTGAATTTCCGCAATCAAACCCATGGAGAAACGAGAACAAAGCCGCTCCTGCAGACGCGGGATCAGATGAGGAGAGCGGTCGGCGGCCAGTACGATCTGTTTGCCGGACTCGTGCAGCGTATTAAAGGTGTGAAAAAACTCCTCTTGGGTGTACTCTTTGCCTTCGATAAATTGAACGTCATCCACCAATAAAATATCCACATCCCGATAGTGCTCCCGGAAAGACTGCATGCTGTCTCGCCGGATGGCATCGATTAAATCGTTGGTAAACCGTTCGGTGGACACGTAGAAGACCTTGGCGCGTGAATTGGCCTCCAGTTGGTAGTGGCCAATGGCCTGCATCAGGTGGGTTTTGCCCAGACCCACCCCACCGCAGAGAAACAGGGGGTTGTAGGCGCGCCCAGGCTTGTCGGCCACAGCCAGAGCTGCAGCGTGAGCCATGCGGTTGTTGGGGCCAACCACAAACCGCGAGAAGGAATACTTGGGGTTGAGATCCGGCGCCCGCATGGGCAGGCTGCCGCCGACTTCCAGTCCTAGGGTGGTGGAGGCAGGTAAGCTGCCGGCTCTGCCCGATGTTGGGGAAATCGCCCTTGAAGGGGGTTCTGCCTCGACAGAAGCGTGGGGGGAAACGGAAAACTCCACCTGCAAAGGGATCCCGGCTACCCGCTGCACCACCTCGGTGATGGTGGAAGCGTAGTGCTTTTGCAGCCAGCCCCGTGCCCATTCGCTGGGGGTACAGATGGTGAGGCGGTTGTCCACCAACGATTCAGCCCGCGCCGTTTTGATCCAAGCCTCGAAGGTTGGACGGCTGAGCTGCACCTGCAGATGACACAGGGCTTCATCCCAGAGCTGATCCAGGGAAATATCCACACCACACACTCAGAGCGACACAGCAGAAGCCCAGAGGAAACAGCGGCGGCTTCCTCGACAGGAGCTTCGGGATTCCCAATTTAACTGCTCGGCGCGGGGTGGCCAATCTAGCAATTTTCCATTGAGTCTGCTAAGATTAACCACCTGTGATCAGTTGCCAGCAGGCTGAATGGCAGTCTGGTCAGCTCTGGCAGATGATCTTGGCTTCATTGGTTGGCTTCTCACCATGACTCAGCGTACCCTTCGTGGCACCAATCGCAGACGCATTCGCGTCTCTGGGTTTCGGGCCAGAATGCGAACTGCAACCGGGCGGCAGGTCTTGCGGCGACGGCGGGCCAAGGGGCGTTATCGCCTGGCGGTTTCCTAAGCCCTTTGGTTGGATATTGGATCCTAATCTGGGATTTTTGGAGCGTTGCAGCCCAAAACTCGCTGACTTCTGGGGCAGACTCTCCTCGGTGCCCAATGTTGCCGGCTCCTCATCGATTGCGGGATCGACGAGCTTTTCAGGCGCTCTACCAGGGAGGCCAACGTCGTTCCGGTGCAGGCTTGACCCTGCTGTTTCAGCCGATGCCCGCAGGGTGCGAAGGGATCCCCAGCCAGGTGGGACTGGTGATCGGCAGAAAGGTGAGCAAATCTGCCGTAAAGCGGAATCGGCTGCGCCGCCAGTTGCGAGAAATCTTGCGCCCCCTGTGCCCAAACCTGAAACCCGGCTACCGGCTGCTGTTCATCTCCAAGGCAAACCTGCTGACCTACCGATGGCCGGAGCTGAGGGCAGAGGTGCATCGTCTTTTACAAAAGGCCGATCTGCTCGTCGGCACAGATGTAGACTCAACAGGTGCAGACTCAGATGCCAAGCCGTCCTAAGAAACTTGAGCTGCACAGGTTTTTGCTACCCATGCTAGCCTGTTGCCATCATCTGCCGGTGGTCACGCTAGATATGGGGTGTCATGTACGTCAAGCGGATTGAGCTGACCCGATTTAAGTCGTTTGGCAGCACAACCTCGATACCTCTGTTGCCGGGGTTCACGGTTATTTCTGGCCCCAATGGCTCCGGTAAGTCTAACATCCTGGATGGGATCCTGTTTGCGCTGGGGTTATCGTCCTCGCGGGGGATGCGGGCAGAGAGGCTTTTGGATTTGGTGCATTCCGGCAGCCTCAACGGCAATCGGCAGGTGGAAACCCATGTTTCTGTCACCTTTGAGCTGGGGCCGGGAGAAGATGGTCAGCCCAGGGAATGGAAAGTCAGTCGCCGGCTGCGGGTCAAGCCCGGAAAGGCTGAGGATCCCACTCGCGATAGCGGGACGGATTCTCTCCCCTACACCAGCACTTTCTACATCAACGATGTGCCCTGTACCCTGAGCGAGCTGCACGAACAACTGGAGGCGATGCACATCTACCCCAACGGCTACAACGTCGTTTTACAGGGGGATGTCACCAGCATCATTTCCATGCACCCCAAGGAACGGCGGCAGATCATCGACGAATTGGCGGGGGTGGCCACCTTCGACCGCAAGATCGCCCAGGCCAACAGCAAGCTGGAGGCGGTACGGGAACAAATTGAGCGCTTTCGGCTCATCGAACAAGAATGGCAAGCTCAAGGAGAGCGGCTGCTCAGAGAGAGCGAAAAGGCCCAACACTATCAGCAACTGCGGCTGCAGTTGCAAACGCTGGAGCAGCAGCAACAGGTGTTGCTTTGGCGGCATTTGCAGGCCCAAGTGGAAGAAACCCAGGCGGCCATTCAGCAGCTTCTGGAGGCTCAGGAGCAGGCCACCGCTCAGGTGCAGACCTTGAGCGAGCATTTGCAGCAAGCCGAAGCCGCCCTGACCGAGTTGCAAAGCCGCATCCACGCCCTTGGAGAGGAGGAATACCTGCACCTGCAAGCCCAGATTGCCGCCGCCGAAGCACAGCGGCAACAGGTCAGCCAACAGATCGCAGCCTGGCAGCAGGAGATCGAGCAAGCGCAGCGCCTACATCAGGAGCGGCAAACCCAACAGCAGCATCTGCAGGCGGAGCTGGAACACCTGCACAGCCAACAGGAGCAACTGGCCCAAGCCCAGGGATCCCTGCAGGCCCAGGTTCAGAAAGCCCAAATTAGCTTGGAACAGAGCCGCGAACAGCTGCGCGCCCTAGCCCAATCCGCTGATGCCTGGGTGAAACAGCAGCGCTACCTCACCCGCCACATTGAGGAACTTCGCGCCGAACAGGAGCCTCTCCAACAGGAGCAAATTCGCCTGCAAGAGCGACAACGGCAACTGGAACGGCAAAGCCAAGAGATCCAGGCGGAGATTGCCCAGATCGAGGCGTGGCTGGGATCCCACCTGGCCCTCACCGCCGAGCTGGAACACACTTGCCGACAGTCGGAAGCTCAGGTTCAAACTTTGGCCCAAGAGCTGGCGCAACTGCAGGCCGGCCTGGAGCTGGATCGCGCCACCCACGAGCGCCTCACCGTCGAGCTGCACGCCAAGCAGCGGCAACTGGACAAATGGGAAACCCGCCGCCAAGTGTTGCAAGAATCCCAGGGATCCCGGGCGACCCAAGCCATCCTGAGTGCCCGTCTGCCGGGGGTTTTGGGGTTGGTGGCCCAGTTGGGGCAGGTGGATCCCCAGTATCAACTGGCCCTGGAGGTTGCAGCAGGCAACCGGCTGCACTTTGTGGTGGTGGAGGATGACACCGTGGCCGTGAGCGCTGTCAACTTTTTGAAACGGGAAAAAGCCGGACGCGCCACCTTTTTGCCCTTGAATAAGCTCCAGCCCACCCGCCCCCCCAGCCCCCTGAAATTGGACGGCCTGATCGACTACGCCATTCGTTTGGTGCGTTTTGAAGAGCGCTACCGGGATGTTTTCGGCTTTGTGTTCGGCTCCACCCTGGTTTTCCAAAGCCTAGAGCTGGCCCAGCCCCACATCGGCAAGCACCGCATGGTTACTCTGGAAGGGGAGCTGTTGGAAACTTCGGGCGCCATGACCGGCGGCAGCGCCCCCCAGCGAGCTGGGATCCACTTTTCTGCCGGCGAACCTTCCGAGGAGGCCGCCTTGCGCTCCCGCTTGGCCGAGCTGGAGGAACTGCTGGCCGCCCTCACCCTGCGCCTACAAGCAGCCCAAGCCCGCGAAAAACAACTGGCCCAAGCCCTGCTCCTGGCTCGCCAAGACGCCCTGCAAGCCCAGCAATATCTGGAGCGGCACCAAGCCGACTGCCAAAAGCAACAGGCCCGCCTGCAACACCTGCAGGGATCCCTGGCGCAAAGGCAAAGCGAAAGCCACCAGATCCAGCAGCGGCTCCAGCAGATTCAACTGCGTTGGGATCCCTTGCAACAGCGCCTGGCCGATCTCACCCTCAAGCTCAGCCAACTGGAGGGATCCCCGGTGAACCAACATTGGCAGCAACTGCAGCAGACGGTGCAGCAGCAGGAAAGTCGCTTGGCAGAGCTGCAGCAGCAACTGGCCCAACTGGAGCGGCAACAGCAGGAGAACTCCGGCCAACAACACCTGAAACAGGCCCAAATCCAGCACCACCAGGAGCGCCTGCAAGAGAGCGAACAGCGCCAAGCCCATCTGCAGGAGCAGATCGTCCAAGCCCAAGCCACCCTTGGTCACATCCAGCAGCACCTTGCCGAGCAACGGCAACAGATAAGCCAGATCGAGGCCCGCCTCGCCCACCTGCGCCAAGAGCGGGATCGGCAAGAATTCCAATTGCGGGCTCAACAACAGCAAATCCAACGCCTGGAGTGGGAACGCTACAACGCCCTCACCCAACAACAGGAAAAAGAGGCTCTGCTGGCCCAACTGCAAACCCAACTGCAAGCGGTGGTTCAAGAGCTGCCGGATCCGCTGCCCGACTTGCCCGCCACCCTGACCTTAGACGAGCTGCAGCGGCAAAAACGCAAAATCGAAGAGCAATTGCGATCCCTGGAGCCGGTAAACATGCTGGCCATTGCCGAATACGAACAGACCCAAGCTCGCCTGCGGGATCTCAGCGCCAAACTGGAAACCCTGCACCAAGAGCGCACCGAGTTGTTGCTGCGCATCGAGAACTTTTCCACCCTGCGTCGGCAAGCCTTCTTGGATGCCTTTCATGCCGTCAACGGCCATTTTCAGACCATCTTTGCCCAACTTTCCGATGGGGATGGCCATTTGGAATTGGAAAACCCAGAGGATCCCTTTGCGGGCGGTCTAACCTTGGTGGCCCACCCCAAAGGTAAGCCGGTGCGCCGTCTCAGCGCCATGTCGGGAGGAGAAAAATCCTTGACAGCCCTCAGCTTTATTTTTGCTCTGCAGCGATTCCGCCCTTCCAGCTTTTACGCCTTTGATGAAGTAGATATGTTTTTGGACGGGGCCAATGTGGAAAAATTGGCCAATATGATCTGGCAGCAATCTCGTCAGGCGCAGTTTTTGGTGGTCAGTTTACGCCGCCCCATGATCGAAAAAGCTGAGCACACCATTGGTGTAACCCAGGCCCGCGGTGCATACACTCAGGTGATCGGCCTGACCAAACCCGCCCCTCACCCCAGTTAAGATGTGGCTTGGTTAAGAGCAGAGGGCAAATCCTGAGGTCCCATTAGACTCATTCTAAGAATGGTTTAGGAGTGTCCAAACGCCTGCCATGGTTGCTCTGACTCTGAATCTATCCCCCCTGACAACCCTGAGCCGAGCAGATTTTATTCGGCTTTGTGCCGCCAATCCTGACCTGAAGCTGGAGCGCACTGCCCAAGGAGAATTGGTTATCATGTCTCCAACCGGCGGGGAAACCGGCCACTGGAATGCCGAAATCACCACAGACTTAACTCTTTGGAACCGGCAATCGGGCAGAGGGAAAAGTTTCGATTCTTCCACCGGATTTTCCTTGCCTTCAGGCAGCGACCGCTCCCCTGATTTGGCCTGGATCCCGATTGAAAAGTGGGAAGCTTTGGATCCCTCAGTCCGTCAAGGATTTTTGCCCTTGTGCCCCGATTTTGTGGTGGAGATCCTCTCGCCCACCGATTCTTGGATCCAAACTCAGGCCAAGATGCAAGAATACATGGACAACGGCTGCCGGCTGGGGTGGCTGCTGGATCCCAAGGCCAAGCGGGTGATGATCTACCGACAAGGGCAAGCGCCGGAATTGGTCGAAGATCCGGAAACCCTATCAGGAGAGGACGTGCTGCCGGGCTTCACCTTGCCCATTCGCAAGATCTGGTCGGCTTGATATGAGTAGCTTTCACGGATTTACGATCCCTGATACAGCTTTTTTCCACACCCTTAACCCAGCCAACTCTGATGGATCTCTTGCATGACAGGGATCCCACGCAATTGCAGAACTCTCCCAACCTTGGAAACAGCTGCAGTAAAAATGTTGAGCGATAGGCCAAAAACAGGCGGAGTCACACTACCATGGCTGCTCTGACTCTGAATCTATCTCCCCTGATAACCCTCAGCCGAGCAGATTTTATCCGGCTTTGTGCCGCCAATCCTGAGCTGAAGCTGGAGCGTACTGCCCAAGGAGAATTGGTCATCATGTCTCCAACCGGTGGGGAAACGGGCAATCTTAACTTTGAAATTGCCGGGGAAGTTTATGTTTGGAACCGGCAATCGGGCCGAGGGAAAAGCTTTGATTCTTCCACCGGATTTTCCTTGCCTTCAGGCAGCGACCGCTCCCCTGATTTGGCCTGGATCCCGATTGAAAAGTGGGAAGCTTTGGATCCCTCAGTCCGTCAAGGATTTTTGCCCCTGTGCCCCGATTTTGTGGTGGAGATCCTCTCGCCCACCGACTCTTGGATTCAAACTCAGGCCAAGATGCAAGAATACATGGACAACGGCTGCCGGCTGGGGTGGCTGCTGGATCCCAAGGCCAAGCGGGTGATGATCTACCGACAAGGGCAAGCGCCGCAATTGGTCGAAGATCCGGAAACCTTATCGGGAGAGGACGTGCTGCCGGGCTTCACCTTGCCCATCCGCAAGATCTGGTCCACCTGACATTCTACGGTCGTTTTATAGTCATTTTAGACAGGAATGAAACATTTCTGTTGTATTGTGTATTGGTTCCTAACTCCCCTCTCCCAAAGGAAGAGGGGCTGGGAGTGGTCGCAGAAGCTGCACGGAATGCTTGAGGAGTGTCTCAATCTAGTTTGGAATGACTATAGTCCTCAGATTGGGGTCTTTCGCGCAATTCTGGCGAGACTGGGATCTTGGCCAGGCTGGATAAGGCCCACCGCTGCCTTTTGCACCTGCTGGACTTCTTGCAAAAGCTGCAAGTAAAAAGTCCGTCGTTCCCAATCCAGATCTCGGAGCCCACAGCCCGGCTCTCGATGGTGCAGGCAATCGCGAAACTGACAGGCGCCCAAGCGATCCCTTACTTCGGGGAAGCACCGTATCAACTGCAAAGGATGCACCGGCGGGATCCCTTCGCCAGCATTGAATCCCGGCGAATCGGCGATCCAACCGCCTTCCGGCAAAGGAAACAGCTCCACATGGCGGGTGGTGTGCCGACCATGGCCCAAACGTCTGGAGACGGCCTGAGTGGCCAGCCGAACTTCCGGCAGCAGCCGATTGAGCAAGCTGGATTTGCCCACCCCAGAAGGGCCTGTCACCACCGAGATCTGATCTCGACAGCACTGTTGCAACTGGGGGATCCCAGCTTGGGTGTGGGCACTGACCAACAGAGGCTCATATCCCCACCTCTGCAGACGCTCCACCCAAGTTGTCGCCACTTCTGGATCCACGCAGTCGCATTTGTTCAACACCACCTGAACCCGCAGTTGGCTGGCCTCGGCTTGCACCAGCAGACGACTGAGGGCGTTGGGCTCAGGGTCGGGCTCGGCCAGGGCCACCACCACCAGAACTTGGGTCGCGTTGGCAATAGCAGGTCGAGGCAGTTGAGTGCGCCGCGGCAGGATCGCCTCGATCACCCCCCGCTCCGGCCAGAGGTCGGCGGCAGCAGGCGGCAAGTGCACCTCCACCCAGTCCCCCACCATCACCTGCTGGCCCGTTTTTTTCAGCTTGGCCCGACAGGTACAGAGAATCTCTGCCGGGGTGGGCTTTTGAGCCGGAAACTGAGCCGGGATCTCGGGAAAAAGGGCGGCCAAACTCGGATCGATCCGCACGCGATAAAAGTTGGCCTGCGCTGCGCGCACCCAGCCGGTACAATCTTTTCCTTCCGGTTTCACCGGGTTCATGGCGACGCAGGTGTGCCGCGACGCACCCAGAGAATGTAATGGCCTTCGGGGGAAGCTGCCTGTCCCTCAATCCGATGCCCGGCCATGGCTAGACTGTTGGGCACCTGCTCCAGAGGTTCTCCCGCATCCAGCCATAGCTCCAGCAGTTCTCCAGGAGCCATGCGCTCCAGGCGCAGCTTCGCCCGCACGTAGTTGAGTGGGCAAGGGATCCCGCGCTGGTCAAGGACAAGCTTGACCTCTTCTGACGAAACAGCCTCTGCAGTCATTCTTCCTCACGCTCCCGGTTGCCAGGCATCTGGGCCAGCCCCCGCAACAACCCGCCCAAGAAACCATCCCGCTTGTTGATGCGTTCTCCGTGCAGCTCAGCCAGGCGCATGAGCAATTCCCGCTCTTCTGAGCTGATGCGGGTGGGGATCTCCACCACCAAGGTGATTTGGTGGTCGCCCCGAGACATCGGGTTGCCAATGCGAGGTACCCCCTTGCCCTCCAGGGTCAGCACTGTACCCGGCTGGGATCCGGCTGGGATGGTCAGCTCCACCTCCTCCTCCAGGCCGGCTTTCGAGTCCACGGTGGGCACAGAGACCTTGGCCCCCAAGATGGCCTGCAAATAGCTCACCCGCACCTCCGAGAGAATGGTCAGGCCATCTCGCTGGAAGTCGGGATCCGGCTCCACAAACAGGTAGACGTAGAGATCCCCGGGCGGGCCACCGCGTCGACCGGCATCGCCTTCCCCAGAAACCCGCAAACGGGTGCCACTGTCTACACCGGCTGGGATGTTGATGCGCAGTTTCTTCGTGGTTTGGGCCAAGCCCTCGCCGTTGCAGTTGCAGCAGGGCTCTTCCAACACCTGACCGCTGCCACCACAGGTGGGACAAACCGAGACCTGGGTAAAGTTGCCAAACGGCGTGCGGGTTGCCCGCCGCACCTGACCACTGCCCCCGCAGGTGGGGCAAGTTTTCACCTCCGTACCGGGCTTGGCCCCGCTGCCCCCACAGACATTGCAGACCTCCAGGTGGCTGATGCGAATTTGCTTTTCGCCGCCGAAGATGGCTTCCAGAAACTCCAGTTTTAGGTCAAAGCGCAGATCATCGCCCCGTACCGGCCCCTGGCGACTGCGGGCATAGCTGGCTCCTGCCCCTGCAAAGTTGGTGAAAAAGCTCTCGAAAATGTCGGCAAAGCCACCCATCCCCGCAAAATCCTGGAATCCACTTGCTGCCGCAGCAGCTCCACTCAAACCCGCTTCTCCAAAGCGATCGTAGCGGGCTTTTAGCTCATTATCAGAGAGCACCTCATAGGCACGGTTGATCTCTTTGAAGCGCTCCTCGGCGCCTGGCTCCTTGTTGACATCCGGGTGGTACTTACGAGCCAACCGTCGATAGGCGCGCTTGATCTCCTCTTTGGAGCTATCGCGGCTAACTCCCAAGATTTCATAGTAGTCGCGAGCCATAGAAGCGCTTCAGAAGAGGTTAAAGATCAAAACATCAGACACACTTGAGATGCAACTTGTCAGGCAGCACAACCGAAGCAGACCTACAAGGCACCGGAGCTGGGGGAGAGCAAGCAGTTGCCTAGAATCCTCAGCGAGCTCCATAGATCTCGCTACCCATCTCCAGCAGGACAGCCCGCAGTTCTTCCATTGCGTTCCGTAAAGTTGCTAAGTCTACGTTATCATTTGCCAGCAATGCCCTCAATGTGCCCGCCACCTGAGCCCCCCGCTGGATTCGAGCTTCGCTGAGGCGATTGCCATGCTCCTGCAGGGTTTTGTCGTAGTTGTAGAGCAGGCTATCTGACTGGTTGCGGGCTTCCACCAACTGCCGCCGGCGCTGATCTTCTTCGGCATAGGCCTCCGCTTCCCGACGCATTCGCTCGATCTCGCTGCTGCTCAAGCCACCGTTGTTGGTGATCTTGACGCTCTGCTCGATTCCTGTCCCCTTTTCCCGAGCCGAGACTTTCAAGATCCCGTTGGCATCGATGTCAAAAGAAACCTCGATCTGGGGCACCCCACGGGGAGCCGGCGGGATCCCGGTCAGCTGAAAGCGGCCCAAGGTTTTGTTGTCTTTGGCCATGGCCCGCTCTCCCTGCAGGACGTGAATCTCCACCACACTCTGGCCATCGGTGGCAGTGGAGAAAATCTGGGTTTTACTGGTGGGAATGGTGGTGTTGCGCTCGATGATGCGGGTGAAGACTCCCCCCAGCGTTTCCACCCCAATCGAGAGAGGGATCACGTCCAGCAGCAGTAGATCTTTCACTTCTCCACCCACCACGCCTGCCTGGATGGCAGCGCCAAGGGCCACCGCCTCGTCCGGGTTGACAGAGCGATCTGGGTTTTTTTTGAAGATTTGCCGAATTTTCTCCTGGACAGCGGGAATACGAGTAGAGCCGCCCACCAGCAGCACGCGGTCGATGTCTGCAGGGGAGAGGCCAGCATCCCGCAGCGCCTGTTCTGTAGGCTCCACGGTGGCCTCCACCAGATCCCGCACCAACTCCTCAAACTTGCCGCGGGTCAGCTCCACTTCCAGGTGCTTGGGCCCCGAATCGTCGGCGGTGATAAAAGGCAGGTTAATGAGTGTAACCTGGGTGCTGGACAGCTCAATTTTGGCCTTCTCAGCAGCCTCCCGCATCCGCTGCAGGGCCATGCGATCCCGCGAGAGGTCGATCCCTTCCGTCTCCAAAAACTGACGGATGAGCCAATCGACAATTCTTTGGTCGAAATCATCCCCCCCCAGGTGGTTGTTGCCGGCAGTCGCTTGCACCTCAAACACGCCGCTGCCCAGTTGCAGCACCGAGACATCGAAGGTGCCGCCACCCAAATCGAAAACCAGAATGCGTAGGTCTTGATCTTGTTTGTCTAGGCCATAGGCCAGGGCGGCTGCTGTCGGCTCGTTGATGATGCGCAGCACCTCCAGGCCGGCAATGGTGCCCGCATCTTTGGTGGCCTGCCGCTGGGCATCGGTAAAATAGGCGGGAACGGTGATCACGGCTTGGGTCACCGGCTCCCCCAGATAGGCCTCCGCATCGGCCTTCAGCTTTTGCAGGATCATGGCGGAGATCTCCTGCGGAGTGTAGGCGCGATCTTGCACCGCCACTTCCACCATGTTGTCTCGACCGGGGATGACTTTGTAGGGAACCCGCCTCCGCTCATCTTCGGTCTCGGCAAAGGTGCGGCCAATGAAGCGTTTGATGCTGAAGATGGTGTTTTCAGCATTGGTAACCGCCTGGCGCTTGGCCAGTTGGCCCACCAAGCGGGTGTTGTTCTTGGCGAAGCCGACAATGCTGGGGGTGGTGCGCCCTCCCTCGGCGTTGGTAATCACAACGGGCTGACCACCTTCCAAAACCGCCACGCAACTGTTGGTGGTTCCCAGGTCAATCCCGATGACTTTACCCATAGCCCCCTCTTCCCGTGCGCCAAGTCTCAACCCAAGAACGCGATTCCACGGATCTTAAAAGCATTCTGCCCAGAATCCCGCAGAAACCTTCAGACGTTGCTTTCGTCTCCGTAGCTTTACTGTAGCGTTTCTGAGACTGCTCTGGCTCTGTTTGTCAAGGTTCAAGTGAGCAAGTTCGGCTAGGAAGGTTGGGGGTTTTGGGGAGAGGCGGGCGTGTTTTCCGGACCAGCTTCGATGGTGGCTTGGGCTGGGGGGGATGGTTCAGAGCTGGGGCTGCCCGCCGAGACGGCCACCATGGCATGACGGATCACCAAGTCCCCCAGCTTGTAACCTGGCTGATATTCGATGGCTACCACATCCTCGGGATAGTCTGGGCTGGGCTGACGGGCTATGGCTTCGTGCAGGTTGGGGTCGAAGGGCTGGCCCACCGATTTCATGCGGGAGACGCCCATCTTCTTCAGGCATTCCACCAGCAGGCGGTAGACGCTCTGGTAGCTGTTGTGCAACTCCCGCTCGCGGTCGGTTTCCAGCTTCAGCTGCTGCTGAGCCCGCTCAAAGCTGTCCACAACAGGCAAGATCTCCAGCACAAATTTCTGCCGTTCTTTTTGGCTGAACTCTTCTTTTTCCCGCTGGGTACGCCGCCGGTAGTTTTCAAAATCGGCGTAGAGGCGCAGGTAGGCGTCTTCTTTCTCTTTGAGTTGCTGGCGGACAACTTCCAACTCGTGCTGGAGCTGCTTGAGAGCTTCACCGGGATCTGGAGAAGGCTCAGCTGCGGTTTCTCCGGAGGAGGTACCGGCTTCTGCTTCGCTATCTTCCAAAATCAGCTTCTCCAGCTCTGCCTCTACGTCGATCTCTTCTTCCTGTAGTTCAGGATAGGTATCTTCTGGGGCCATCGGTTGCTTCTCTTCGGCAGTCATGGGCGATGTCGGCAAGTGTGAGCAATGAGCAGTGACTCGGATATCCCCAGTTTGGCAGTTTCAAAACCGCCGCTGCACTCAGCCA
Organism: Thermostichus sp. MS-CIW-25; assembly: GCF_054060015.1. NCBI lineage: Bacteria > Bacillati > Cyanobacteriota > Cyanophyceae > Thermostichales > Thermostichaceae > Thermostichus > Thermostichus sp. MS-CIW-25. The sequence goes on along the minus strand of NZ_JBSSCS010000002.1, from coordinate 149,743 downwards.
AACCAGGCTCTGTGTTGATCGTATTCTACCGGGTTCTCTTTCAGCCAGTTGAAGTCAATATCTTTTCTTTCCTAGCCGACCAGCAGATGTTCCCGTGGCCGGCCCAGGCAATCGGGGAAGTAGATCTTGGCCAAGTCGGGGATTAGGCGCCAGTTGGGGCTGTAGATGGGTTGAATGGGGGAGTGGGTGTGAATATAGTAGACCAGAAAGTCGCGGATGCTATCGGCTGAGATCCACAGGGTTTGGGCTTCTTGGAACATGCTGTAACCGCCGCCGCCGCCGGCTCGGTAGTGGTTAATGGCCAGGCGAAAGGTCTGTGCTGGTTCCACCGGCTGTCCGCGGAATTGTAAGGTCACCAGGCGCTTTCCTACGGGGCGGGTGAGATCGAAGCAGTAGTCGATGCCGTGGTAGAGGTCGAAGGTGTAGCCGCGGGCTTCGGGGGCCACGACGGCAGCAGGATCGGCGGGAAGGTGATTGGGATCCAACTGGCGAAAATAGCCGGCAGTCTGTTCCAGGGCGCGCCGCAGAATATCTCCGGTGATCTCCAAAACGCAGAGGGTGTTGTCGTAGACGGTGAGGCTGTAGGCATCTTGCAGGGAGATGGGGCCTGCTGACAGGCCGGCGCTGCTGCAGATGTTGACCAGGGAGAGCTCTGCGGGGAATCCTGCCTCCCGCACTGCTTGCAATTGGGCCTGATGGAGCAGCTCTGCCAGAGGGTTGGCCCCCAGACGGGCTGCCAGACCGCCGCTATAGGCAGAACGGGCTTGGCCAATGGGCTGACGGATGTAGCGCAGGGTGGCTTGATGATAGGGCTCTGTCAAGGCCAAGAGTTCGGGATCGGGAGGGATCCCTTCGGCGGAGAGGAGCTGTGCGCTTTTGCTGATGATTTGCCAGCGGCTGCCCTGGCGCTCCAGCTCCAGGGATACCTGGGAGAGGTGGCTGCCCCAATAGCCGGGCTGAACTACCAGAGCTTGGGATCCCCCCAGACCGGCGATGGTCTGGTGGGTATGGCCGGAGAGGATGACGTCAATGCCGTCCAGTTCGGCCAGGGCCAACAGTTCGTTTTCCCCTGCCAGGCTTTTGTTGCTGCACCAGCCGGAGCGATCTGGGTTGTGCCAATGCTCAGGGGTGCGCAGGGCGGGCAATTGGTTGGGGCCGCTGTGCAGGATCAAGATCAAAACATCCACCTGAGGTCGCAGCAGCGATAGGTAGTGTCGGGCGGTCTCCAACAAGGGGGCAAAGCGCAGCCCCGCAATGTAGTCGGGTCGCTCCCAGGTGTCGATGCGGGGGGTGGTCAGCCCTAGCAAGCCAACGCGAACCCCGGCCAATTCCCGGATCAGGTAGGGCTGGAAGAGGGGATCCCCATTCTGGCGGAGGATGTTGGCGCAGAGCACCGGACAGCGGAGATCGCCGATAAAATCCTGGAGAACTTGCAGCCCAAAGTTAAAGTCGTGGTTGCCGGGGGTAAAGGCGTCGTAGCCCAAGGCGTTGAGAGCATGAGCCAAGGGGTGAGGGGAGACGCGCTCCACTTGCGCATAGTAGCTGCCTAAAGGGGATCCCTGAATGGTGTCGCCGCTGTCGATGAGCAGGACGGGATCCTCACTGGCTGCTCGCACGCGCTTGATGAGGGTGGCCAGCTTGGCTAAACCGTGCTCCGCAGGGATCCCGGTGAAGTAGTTCCAGGGATGTAGATTGGCATGGAGATCCGAAGTGTGGAGAATTGTTAATCGCATTCTCATATCATAGCCAAAGTCAAAGCCCAACCCAAACTCGTCAGCCCAGCAAGAACAGCACCTGCACACAGCCCACCAAAAAGCCGAGGAGGCCGCCTAAGTTGACAATGGCCTGGAGTTCTTGGCGCACAATCTGCTGGATGGCCTGCTCCAGGTCGGCAGGGGAGGTGGCGTTGACTTTATCGGCGATGACCTGATCCAGGTTCAACACCGGGATCACCTGCATCATCAGGGATTCGAGATCCCGTTCTAGGTAGCGCTCCAAGACCAAAGCCAGGTCGGCGCTGATCTGATCGATGGAGGTGATCAACGCCTTGGAGTTGCGCAGGCGTCCCAACACCAGGCTGGCCACTTTTTCCCAATCGATGGTCTCCCCCAGCCCTTTGATAACCTCTGGCCCTTGGCTGCGCAGGTAATCTTGGATCCCGTCGCGGAGGGCACGGCGCAACTGACGCACGGCGGAAACCGGCAGGTTTTGCAGCGAGAGGTTCTGCAGGATCTCGGTCAGGCGGCGGGAGGCGTTGATGTCTTTGAGCAGATCTTCCAAGATGGCTTCTGCCCCTTCCGGCTCTTCTAGACAATAGGTGCGCAGGCGCAACAGGGCATTTTTCAGGCCGAACAAGTTGGCCACCACCCAGTAGGAGCCGGTCGCTCGTTCACGAAACTCCTCGTCAAGGGATTCGATGTTGCGATCGGTGAGAAAGTCCACCAAGTTCTGCCGCAACACCTTTGGGGGCAGCGCCTGCTTCAGGATCCACTCCGAGAGCTGCTTGGCCTGCTCGGCACTGAGACGCAGCTCCAGCAACACTTGGTCGAACAGTTGGTTAATCGGCCCTTCCAAAAAGGTTTCTTGACGGGCCAGCACCTTCACCAGGCGGGGCAACGACTCGTTAAACAGATCGGCCAAAATGCGCGCCAACACCTGGGCGGTTTGCTGCTGCTGCTCAGGGTTTTGCAGCCGATCCAGAGCTACCCCCAGCAGCCAGCGGATCCCAGCTTGCATGCGCTCGGTTTGCAGCAGCTTGCGGGCCAGATTGTGCAGTTCCTCCGGCGTGAGCAGGGATCCCATGATGGTCTTGGCGATCTGCTTGGCCAGACGGGGTTGGTTCTGCGGGATCAAACCGGGGGTGAAGGGGATGCGCCAGCCGAAAACCCGATAGGGGCGGTAGGGCCGGAACAGCATTTTGATGGCAATGTCGTTGGTGAAATAGCCGATCACCAGCCCGGCCAGCGGGGGCACAACGTAGATCCAGAAGGCCATGGAAGCAATTGAGGGTGCTCTCTTCTACTCTACTGACCTGCCCCAGCGCAAGAGAGCGTTGACCAGTTATTGGATGATCAGGCTATCGGTCAGTTCCAGCTCCACCAACGTATTGGGCTGCAGCGTCACCACCCGGTCAATATTGGTACTGCCTGCCGCAGCGCCGGCCAAGCTGCCGGCCAAGATCGGCAAAAAGCCCCATCCCCCCGTGAGGATCCCCAAGGCCAACCCACCTGCTGCCCCATAGCCTGCCCCGCGGGCTACAGTTGTGCCGACGTCGGCGTTGCGATCCAACCCGACTGGTAGCGGCGCAGATTGGCCTCTCACCAAGTAGGTGGAAGAGCCGATGGTGAGGCGGTTGGCCACAAAGCGGCTGCCGACGACCCGCTCTTGGGGATCGGCGCTCTCCGCCTCCCGGCCAGACAACTTCAGTTCTCGGTAAACCGGCTCAAAAGTGCCCCACACTACACTCCCTGCCGGGATCACCACCTGGCCAAAGCGATCCACCACCGGCTCGGAGACTTCCAGGTGGCCGTTGATGGCCTGGTAGGGCTGGAAAGTGATGGGGCGGTAGACCGTGAGGAGAATACGGGTGCCGGCAGGCAGCTCGCCCCGCGTGGCTCCAGGGAGATCCCCACCTGGGCTGAGGTCGGGCCGACGTTGATAGGAATAGGCCTCGCCTTGGGGGAGTTGTCCACCTGGGGCCGCTTGAACGGGCACCACCGGGATCGGATCCAAGGCCGGAGCTGTGGGATCCAGCGGCATTTGCGGCACCTGAGGTACCGGTGGCAGGGCCGTGGCAGAGCTGGGGGAGGGCGGAGCACTCAGCAAGGGCAAGGTAGGGACGGGATCCCCCCTGGGGGGCACCGGCTGAGGGGTGAACTCGAACTGCTGAGCGGCAACCGGGGCAACAGCAGCGGCCATCAACATCCCACCCGACACCCCCCAAAAGGAACTCCTCTGCAACAAATGCAGGAACGGCTGCAAGGTTGAGCTCATGGATCCCATCCGGTCGCAACTGGCAGTAGCTTAACATCCTGCCCCGCTTGTGCCCACTAGATTTAGTAGGTATTAAGGGATCAGAAGCTCTTAAAACACTATTGAGCCTGTTCGGGGTCTGGATCGAGTTTTCCCTAGGGGCTGGGGGAAGGAGAAGGAGTCGGTCCGCCGGGATCCCCTGGCTGGGGGGCTGGGGATTCTGGCTTAGGAGACTCTGTAGCCTCACTCTCCTGAGCCTCGGGGCTGGACTCCGGCTTGGGTTCTGCAGGAGACCGTCCTTCTGGAGAAGGAGAAGGTGAAGGCTCCCCGCCAGGCTGTGGAGTCGGAGTGGGTGTAGCTTCCGGCGTGGGGGTCGGTGTGGGTGGCGTGGGGGTGAGTGTTGGGGCGGGCGTAGGTGTCGGGGTTGGTGTTGAAGTCAGCGTGGGAGTGGGTGTTGCTGTCGGTGTTGGGGTTGGTGTTGGGGTCGGTGTGGGTGTCGCTGCTGGTGTCGGGGTTGGTGTTGGAGTTGGTGTGGGAGTGGGCTGGGCGGCCTGCACCTGGAAAGACCACTGCTGGATGGTGGTGTTGCCGCTGGTATCGGCAATTTGGACGGCGATCAAGGTCGGTCGATCGGTGGGCAGCGGCTCGGCTGGGGTGTAGGCGAAGCCGGTGCGGGTGAGCTGGGCTTGGGCGGTGACATCCGCGTTGTTCACCAGCAAGGTAAAGCTATTGAGGTCGATTCCCTGGTCGTCCTGGAAACGGGCTGAGATGGAGGGGCGAGAGTTGTCGGTTAGGGATCCATTGGGAGGGGCCAGTTCGCTGATGGTGGGGAAGGTGGTGTCGGTAACCCGCCCGATGGTAATGGTTTTGTCCGGCAACTGCACCAGGGTCACCAGTCCATCCCGCTCCAGGCGGGCGAAAACAGGGGCTTCTGAGGCTCGGTCTTGGCTGCGGAAGGTGTAGCTGCCCTCGTATTGCCCTGGGCGGGTTTCCTGCAGCGGCAGGTTGTAGGCAATGCCGGGGATGGAAAACGATCCCTGCGCACCTGGGGATCCCAGCAAAAACACGGTAATCGTATCTCCTGGGTTTACAGATCCCAGCTCTTCGCGGGCAAAGAAGGTTCTCACCTCTGGAGCGGCGGGCAGCGTTTCCACCAGAGGCTCAATGGGAATGTCTGGCGTGGCCAGGGGTTCGGGCGTAGGGGTGACCTGGGCAAGGAGCTCGGTGCGGATCCCAGGGCCGGGAATGGCAGCCCCCACCGGCGGATCCAAATTGGGCACCCGGCCCACCTTGGCCAGCGCTTGGTAGGTAAGGGCAGCCACTTCCCCCCGCGTGGCCACCGCCTGGGCATTCAATTGAGTGGGGTTGGGGTAGAGCACCAACAGCCCTTCCTGAACCGCTGTCGCGATGGGGGCGCGGGCAAAGTTGGGAACCAAATTGGCATCGCCAAACCCGGCCAGGATCGCGTCAATTTGACCGGGATCCTCGATGAGCCTACCGTTGGTGGCGGCACGGGTCAGGACAGTGATGGCCTGCGCACGGGTGAGCACATCGTTGGGGCGAAAGGTGCCGTCCGGAAAGCCGGAAACAAACCCTGCCGCTGCCGCCGCGCCGATGGAGGGAGCCGCCCAACTGGGAATGGGATCGGCAAAGGAGCGCACAGGAACGTTGGTATCTAGGCCAAAAGCCTTGGTGACAATAACGGCAAATTGGGCACGGGTGATGGACTCGTTGGGGCGAAAGGTGCCATCCGGGAAGCCACCGATGATCTGTCGTTCATTCAACCCGGCAATGTACTGGGCACCCCAATAGGTGCTGATATCGGACAGTTGGGCCCAAGCGGGATCCCCAAGCCAGGCCAAGCTGCTGCAACTGATCACCAAAGCGGCGGTTTTCCAACCCTGCCAAAGGGAAAGCTCACGCATCGTTCACACCTCAGGTTCTGGGTACGGGATTTACAGTCTTGGATCCCCACTCTTGGCTGGGAGAGGCCATAGAAACTGGCCGGACAGAAAAGTTGGAGAGGATATCCAAACCGCACATCCAGACGAGGAAACCTTCTGAAAAGTTCTGTCTGGCCACCGGTTTCGCCAACCTTTCAGGGGGCAGGATTGGGGTAGCGCTGGTGCACCGCCTCGATCTCCGCCAGGAGCTGCGGGGACAGTTCCACATCCAGGCAACTGAGGTTCTCTTTAAGTTGGGTCAGGCTGGTGGCCCCGATGATGGTGCTGGTAACAAACCAGCGGCTGCGCACAAAGGCCAAAGCCAACTGGGCCGGTGTCAGGCCGTGCCGGCGGGCAATTTGCACATAGGCGGCCACCGCTTCTTCCACATTGGGCTTGCGGTACCGCTGGCCAAAGCCTTCAAACAAGGCCAAACGGGATCCCGGCGGCTTCACCCCCCCCAGATACTTGCCCGTCAGCAGCCCAAAGGCCAAGGGGCTGTAGGCCAGCAATCCCACCTGCTCGTGGCGGCAGACTTCCGCCAGGCCCATTTCAAACGTGCGGTTGATGAGGCTGTAGGCATTCTGAATCGAGACCACCTTGGGCAGGCCCAGCTGCTCGGCCACGTGGCAGAACTTGCTCACCCCCCAAGGGGTTTCGTTGCTCAGGCCGATGTAGCGAATGAGACCCTCTTGCACCAATTCCGCCAGAGCCTGCAACTGCTCGGCGATGGGAACGGTGGGCCGCTCTTGGCTGGGATCGTAGGCAACGCCCCCAAACAGGGGCACGTAGCGATCCGGCCAGTGGATCTGGTAGAGGTCGATGTAGTCGGTCTTCAGGCGTTTGAGGCTATCGGCCACCGCCTGCTTGAGGTTGTCGCGGGTGATGGACAGGGATCCGCCGCGAATCCAATGCCAGGGCCGACCAGGGCCGGTGATCTTGGTGGCCAGGATCAGGCGATGCCGCGGTTGGTGTTGCAGCCACTCGCCGATGTAGCGCTCGGTGGATCCCTGGGTTTCCGCCCGCGCCGGCACCGGGTACATCTCGGCGGTATCGATGAAGTTGATCCCGTGCTCCACCGCGTAGTCGAGTTGTTCAAAAGCCTCGGCCAAAGTATTTTGCTGCCCAAAGGTCATGGTGCCCAGGCAGATCTCCGAAACTTGCAAAGGGCTGTGGCCAAGCTGGCGGTAGCGCATGGGGAATCTCCATCTAGACAGCACGCCAGTCCCCATTCTGCCCAAAACCTGTCGGCCCACGGGATCCGCCGCTCTGCCCCCCTCCTACCTCGGTGCGGATCCCAGCAGGGGAACGTACTCGCGGTAGAGCTGACCCAAAATTTCCAGACCAATGCGGGTGCGGCTATCGGGGGGGCGAGCCTCAATGGCCGCCTTGACTTGTAAAATCGTGCCCACCGGATAGGGGGAGCGCAGCTCCTCCCGCTTGCCCAAAAACACATCGGTGAAGTAGTCGATCAGCCGCTTGACTTCTCCCACGTCCTTGCGGGAAATGTCCATATCCAAAACAGTGGTCAACTTGGCCCGCATGGCCTGAAAACTTTGCTGGCTGGTATTGAGGGCCACCCGTTTGGCCAGGCTATCCACCACAATTCGGGTGATTTTCTCTACATTTTGAGTCACAATTTCTCGGTGGCGGGCGGCAAAGCGCAACTGAACCTCATCCAGAAATCGTTCTCGTTCCAGAATCTGGATGCCCTGTTGCTCCAAATCCACCCCATAGCTCTGCAATTGCTTATACTGATTCAAAACCCATTGGTTGTAGAAGGAATCCGCCAAAACTCGCCAATAGCCGATGAGGGTGGCCTCGGCAGAGGGAACGCTGACCAAATAGGCCTCGCTGGTGATCAGGCGCAAATGCTCTGTCAGCTTGTCTCGCTCCTTCTCATCCAAGTAGGAGGTGCGCGGCACCCAAACTGCCCCGTACTCGCTTTTCACCTCTCCGGGCAGGGATCCGAAGAGGGTGTCAAAAAACTGATGAATGCTGAAGAGGAGAAACTTTTCCGGATCCTGAAGGCGGGTGAGCAGTTCCTGTTTTTTCTCCTCCTGATATTGGGCCACCAATTGCTGGGCCTCGGTGATCTGGCCGCGGGCCACCTCCACATCTTGCCGCAGCTTTTCAATCTCTTCTGAGCTCACCATCTCAACACCAGTAGGCTCCCGTTCCCCGCTGAAATAGCTGCCCCCCGGCCCGGTGCCCCCAATCCCCACCAGGGGAGCGTCGCTGTCATTGTTCAGGGTTAAGAGGCGAGAAAGAGCCTGGAGGCGAACTCGCCCACTGGCAGAGCGCAGGGATCCCAGCTCCACCGAATCCCCACTTTCCCAACCGTCCAACCCACCAATGCGGTAGAGCGTGTAAAAATACTTGCTGAGCAGAAGCGCCAGCAGATGCCTGTTCTTGACCTCGTTGTACTCTAAGTAGGCCCGCAGACACAGTTGGAAAGCGATGTTGGGCAAGCTGCGGCACACCCTCATAATCTGGGTGTAGACCCTCTGCAGGTGAGGCCGAAAGCTGCGTGGGATCGCCTCGGGCCGTAGGCCACGCAACAGAAACTCCTGCTGGCGCAGATCCTGAGGGGTGAAGTAAAAGCTTTCTTGCCAAAGCAGCTCATCCAAGTCGCGGGCAAAAATCGGTTTTAAATGATCGATAATCTGCACCACAACCGACTCGGTGAAGGCCGGGATAACCTTTTCGATGTGAAGCTGATCGTAAACAGAGCGCAGCCGCTCGCTGCGGAAGTCTTCGATGGAGATCAGCCCCTTCATAGTCCCGATCCGACCGTCGCTCAGCAGGAACTTATAGACCACTTCGGCAGTGGCCCCTGGGGAGAGAACGGGAGTTCCTGTCAAGTCGGGGCAGATTTGCAGGGGGCGTAGCAGGCGGCTGGTTTCGCTGACGCTGAAGCAACTCCAAGCTGCTGGGTTCAACACCACCGACGATAGGCCGGCCAACAATTGCTTCTCATCCAAGTCCTCCAGCCGGATTTCTCCCCTGTGAGCTTCGCTAGGTCCCGGAGGCAAGCTCGCCCGCGAATCCTGAACGGCGGAAGGGGATAAGGATGGGGGAGATGTGCTCATGCGGTAAAGGCTATTGAATCTTAACGTTCACTCTAAGTCGGCGAAGGATGGATGAGTGTGATCTGTATCTCTGTATCCAATGAAAGTCTCTCAAGAAGAATCTGCCCAGAATCTGCCTCGAATTGTCTCCCGCCACCAGTATCTGGAAACGGTTAGCTTTTGGGTAGCGTGCAACCACGGTTTTGAGGATCCACAAATCGATACGTACCTTCAGCTCTGATGGATGAGGCTGCTGAGGCTTCACCCCTTTGTCGTGGACTGCTTGCCGAGCTGGTTTTCCTGCTGCAACCCCTAAGCTAGGATGAAAGATCTGCCTACCAGTATGGGGTATTGGGCTGGAGTTGGGTTTGAATGCGTTTTGACTTTGGGATTGGGGTGCAGCGGTCATGACGACCATTTTGATTGTTGACGACGATCCCACAATTCGGCTGGTGTTGAAGCGATCCCTGGAGCGACAGGGCTACACCGTGGAGATGGCCAGCAACGGTTCCGAGGGACTGGAGCAAGCCCACCTGCTGGTGCCGGGGCTGATCATCTGCGATTGGATGATGCCGGACATGGATGGACTAGAGGTTTGCCGACGCATCAAAGCCGATCCCAAGTTTTCCACGACGTTTTTTATTTTGCTCACCGCTCGCACCGAGGTCGAAGACCGCATCCAGGGCCTGGATGCCGGAGCAGATGAATTTCTAAGCAAACCCATCGACCCCAATGAGTTGCGGGCACGTGTGCGGGCCGGGCTGCGCTTGCACCAGCTCAGCTATGACCTGCAGCAGCAAACGGCCAGGTTACGGGCAGAATTGGCCGAGGCGGCCAGCTATGTGCGTTCTCTCCTGCCGGAGCCGGCCTATTTTCCCGACTGCAAAGTGACCCTCGAGTGGCGCTTTTTACCCTCCCAGGAATTGGGGGGAGATTCGTTTAACTATCATTGGCTGGATGAGGAACACCTGGCCATCTATCTGCTGGATGTGTCGGGGCATGGGGTGGGATCCGCTTTGTTGTCGGTGTCGGTGATGAACCAGTTGCGCGCTCAAGGCTTGGCCGATGCCGATCCCCGCCAGCCGGACGCGGTCTTGCGCGCCCTCAACCACTCTTTTCAAATGGGATCCCACCATGAGATGTACTTCACCCTTTGGTATGGGGTTTATCAGCCGGGATCCCGTCTGCTCTCTTTTGCCAGTGCCGGCCACCCACCTGCTCTGCTCATCCAGGGTCAGGATTCGCTCCTGCTGAAGACTGCCAACTTGCCCATTGGCATTTTGCCCGACCTCACTTTTCAAAGGGATCAGGTGCGGATCCCGGAGAACAGCCATCTCTACCTGTTCAGTGATGGAGTTTACGAAGTCATAAACCCCCAGAGAGAAATCTGGGGGCTGGACAATTTGATAGCCCTGCTGAGCAAGGGCGCTGGCAATAGTTTGGATCAGGTGATCCATCAGGCCCAATCCTTTCAGGGGCGGACGGACTTTGAAGATGATTTTTCCCTGCTCCGCGTCAGCTTTGGTTAGAGGTGGGTTGTGGCTGTTTCAAGCCGCTTTGAGGCGATCCCTTGAGGATTCCCGTTTGCGACAGCTCCAGCCCCTTTCCCAAAGGAAGAGAGGAGCCGGGAATCGAGGCGATGCCCAGCGCGACCGGAAATGACCCTCTTGGCTCAAGGGGACTCTGTCCTGCTGTCGCGATCAGCCATCCGGCCCCTGGAGTTGCTCCCACTGAGCGGGGGTAAAGGTGCGCAGGGCCAAAGCATGTAGGCGGCCATCCTGCAGGTAGGCTTTCAGGGCCTCATTCACCAGCCGGTGCTGTTTGATCAGGGGCAAGCCCTGGAATTGTTCCGCCACCACAATGGCCTGGAAATGGTGGCCATCGCCGACCGTGTCTTCCACCTGTACTCTCGCACCGGGCAGGGCGGCCCGTACCAACGCCTCAATTTCTCGTGGATCCATGCGCTGTTGTCCCCGTGGTCTCACTGTGTCCAAGCTCAAGATCCCGCCTCGGATCTCGACCTGCTCATCCATTGTGCTCCGCACCGCTATCGCGTCCACCTTAGACGGTTCTGGGGCAAAACGGGATCCCTTCCGGCCCACTACGGGCAGAGGCCAGGCTGGGATGGCTCAGCACCAAGACCTCGGTGATGGGGCCGCGTTTGTGGCCCTGGGCGTTGATGGCACGGCTGGCGGAGATGGTCTGGATGGGGTAATCCCGGTACAGTTCCCGCACGAAGGGGCAATCGGAATTGGAGAGCAGCACCTGCACGCCTCGGTCGGCCAAGGTTCCAAACACTTCTCGCAGGCGGATCTGTTCCGCTTCGCCGAAGGCAAACCGGCTGTAGGCGGTGAAGCTGCTGCTGGCAGAAAGGGGATGGTAAGGGGGATCCAAATAGACGAAATCTCCGGGTTCGGCCCGTTCTAGCACCTGCCAAAACGGCTGCACTGTGATCTCCACGCCTTGCAAAACTCGTGCCACGGCCCGTAGGTTCTCCGCGTCGCAAATGCGGGGATTACGGTAACGGCCCAAAGGGACATTGAACTCTCCCCGCGAGTTTTCCCGGTAGAGGCCATTAAAACAGGTCTTGTTCAGATACAGCAGGCGGGCAGCCCGTTGCGCCGGATCTTCAAATCGAGCCGCGCGGATGGTGTAGTAATAATCCCGGCTGTGGTGGGCTTGGTGGTGGCTGAGCAGGGCGATAAGCTCCTCCACGTGATCCCGCACGCAGCGATACACATTCACCAGCTCAGGGTTGATATCCGACAAAACAAAGTGTCGAGAACCCGATGGGATCCCTTGGGCCAGATGAAAAAAGACCGCTCCACCCCCCAAAAAGGGCTCGTGATAGGTGTTCCAGGTGCGAGGGAAAAAGGGTTCGTATTGGCTGAGCAGTTGCCCTTTCCCCCCTGCCCATTTTAGGAAGGGACGCGCTTTAATGGCTGGTGCTGCCGGAGTGGGTTCGCAGGAGTCGGGCGCAGGATCTTCCCGCCGCAGGGCATGCCTACGTCCAAGAGAACAAGGGTGGGTCAGCGATCCGGATCCTCTTCCAGCAGCTTTTCTAGCGTCTCGATCCAATGCTCCAGCTCCTCCAGCGCCTGCAACACTCCCTCTGGGTCGCTCAGATCCGCCTGCAGCATCTGGGTGGTTTCTGCCAAAGTCAGGGATCCGGGCGGGCTGGCCAACCAACGAAGGTAGTGGGGCAGAAAGTTGCGCGGAGAATCATGATAGCGGCGGTGACAGGCCAAGGCCACCAGGCTGGCAAGGCTGGCCTGATAGGCACTGAAGGGGCGGAGAAACAGCTCCGGCATCCCCACCCAGTAGAACTGGTGTTCCGGCAACAGTTCCACCGCATCTCCGCACAGCTCCTGACACAGCTTCAACCACTCTTCGCTCACCCAGGAGGAGTAGGTTACACCGTTTTCCCATTCGGGGATCCCCGACCGATAGAGGAGCAGCTCCAGCCGACCGATCAAACCCTGGTAAAACACCGCCTGCAACTGGGCTTCCAGATGATGTATCAACAGGGCCTGGGCCAACTGGAGGCTGCCGGAGCGTTCCCGCCAGCGGTGCGGAACAGCTTGCCCCTCCGGGTCGTAAAGAGCGGGCCTGCCCACGCGGGGGGATCCCACTGCCAATGCAACCAGGTGATCCAGGAGTATCTGCTGCAAAAAGATGGTGTGGGCCTGCACTCCCCACGTTCGCGCTGGAGGTAGAGAGCACCACGGCTGAGTAGCCCCTTGCATCTCCTCTAGATCCAGCCAAACTTGGGGATCCTCAGGCCGGAGCCGCTGGCTGATGATAGCAAGAACCTTCAACAAGAGCTCGCTCCCGCCGGATCCCGTTTCTCCTGGTCTAGACGAGGACTCTGTTTCGCTGACGCGAGTGGGCTTGTCTGCCTCGGTTGCGATAGCGCCGACTTCCAGCAGCCAGGGTTTGGCCTGGGCAGCACACTCAGGGCAAAAGTCCTGCAAAGCAGCCCAGATTAGAGAGGTGGCCTCAGCAGAGGTCAGGGGCGGCACGGGATCCCCCCAGGGCGCATGCAGATCGCAGATGCGAATGGAACGCCCCATGTTTCGGCTTTTGAGGCGGTAATAGCGCTGGAACAGATCCAACCGATCGCGGATCCCTTCCAGGAGGTTCTCCAAAAAAGTTTGAGTCAGGCCGTGGCGGGCCAGATACAGGTCGGCAGCAGAGTCATAGCCCCGCCATTGGGCCTCCCACAGGTGGTCGCGGATCAGGGTGCTGAGGATAAACCCACCCAGATCGGCATGGGCTTCTAGGTGTTGGACTAGCCGCTGGTAGGCCACCCAGCGGATTTCGGCGCTGGCGTGGGTTGGTAAGCTCTGTTCGCGCCAGTGGGACGGAGTTCCTAGCTGGACAAGGGTGTGATCTGGGAGCGCGGCAGGCGAGTTCAGGGTCACTTGCCACAACTGCCGCCAAGCTAACCTTCCTGTTGGGTACTGTTGGTGGAGCAGGCACTCCAGAGGCTCCGGTTGTTGGTGACCCCGCTGCTGCAGGAGGCGACACAAAAACTGGCGAAAGGGGCGCAGCTCCGGCTCGGCACAAGCAGCGGCCAAGGGATCCGAGGGCCGATCCTCTCGCTCCTGCGGCGTCTCAGCTGCGGGTTCGCCGAGGGGAACGGCGGTCAGGGATTGCAGTTCCAGGGGGAAAAACAACAGCTGGCTCTGCAGGGAGATGACCCGCTCCAGATCCCTCCAGCTGGGGTCTGCCTTCGTCCAGGCCATCTCTGGTTCGGCCTCAGCCGGGATCGCTGTTGGAAGGCTGCTGCTCTCGCAACCCTCGGCAAGATGGGCTGCCAGGGCGAGCGCCTGCGTCAGCTCCGACAACTCCTGCAGCGCCACCGCCAGCTCTGGCGGGCTGAGCTGGACCACCTGCCCCCGGTAGCGCTGGGCAAACTGCTGCACCTGCTCCTCCAGTTCATTCCAGGTTAGGGCGCGCTTTTTCCCAGAGCCAGAGAAACGCTCGAAAGGGGGTTCAGCAGCAGGAAAGACCACCGGCATCAGCCTCCTAGAGATGGGGTCGTCCCTCTGTTGGCTTGTCGGCAGAGGGGTGTGCCCGCCTTTTGACCTCTGCCAAAGGGCAAATGGCTGGGGAAATCTGGGTTGGAGGTGCAGGCTGCGATCAGAGGGATCCGGATCCCTGCTATCCCCCCCTGGGGGTTCCCATCCTGGTCAGAACATAGCCTCACCGCTGCTGTGCTGCGCAAAGGCGGCAGCAACAGCCAACCCAAGCCTGAGCCATTCGGCAAGCTCGGATCCGGGATCCCGCATTCATTAAAGACTGCGACTGCGAAAACCGACGTGCCTCCTTTGGGGCAGGAAAAACCTGAGATGATTGTGACATTCTCCTTGGGCAAATGCAGCCGGCAGCGTGGGGATCCCAATTTCGGCCAGGATACGTGTTGGGACAGAATAGGCCTGCGGCCACTTGTGCAAAGGGTAAAAGAACTATCCGAGGGAGGTGACTGCATTGTTTGCCCAAGTCACTGCTGCCGCTCTGCTGGGACTCCAGGCCGTGCAGGTTACGGTGGAGGTGGATGTGGGCGGTGGCTTGCCCCAGATCACCTTGGTGGGACTGCCCGATACTGCCGTTCAGGAGGCCAAAGAGCGAGTGCGGGCGGCGATCAAGAACTCCGGCTTTGCTTTACCCCAGCGGCGGATCATCGTCAACTTGGCCCCTGCCGATCTGCGCAAAGAGGGCCCCAGCTTCGATCTGCCCATTGCCATCGGGATCTTGGCGGCCTCCGGGGTGATCGAGGGGGAAGCGCTGGCCAACACCCTGATGGTGGGGGAATTGGCCCTAGACGGCACCCTACGCCCGGTGGCCGGGGTTCTGCCTATTGCCGCCAGCGCTGCCGAGATGGGGATCCGCCGCCTGGTGGTACCCCAGGAAAATGGGCCGGAAGGAGCGGTGGTGCAAGGGATCCAAGTGTATGGGCTGCCCTCCTTGGCGGCGGTGGTGGGCTGGCTGCAAAACCCAGAGGGAGTTGAGCCGGTGCGGATCCAGCCAGAACAGATGTTGCCAACCGAAACGGAACCCCTGCTGGATTTGGCCGATGTGAAGGGGCAAGAACATGCCCGGCGGGCTCTGGAGATCGCGGCAGCCGGCGGGCACAACCTGTTGCTGGTGGGCAGCCCGGGAGCGGGCAAGACCATGCTGGCGCGGCGACTGCCCGGCATTCTGCCCCAGCTGCAGTGGGAAGAGATGTTGGAGATCACCCGCATCTACTCGGCAGCCGGCCTGTTGCAGCAAAACCTGCACCTGGGACGCCAGACCCCCCTGATCGCCCAGCGGCCCTTTCGCGCTCCCCACCATTCGGCTTCGGCAGTGGCGCTGGTGGGTGGCGGCCCCTACCCCAAGCCCGGGGAAATCTCGCTGGCCCACCATGGCATCCTGTACCTGGATGAGCTGACGGAGTTCCGGCGGGAGGTGTTAGAGGTGCTGCGCCAACCCCTGGAAGATGGCAAAGTCACCATCTCCCGCGCCCGCGTTTCCCTAGAGTTTCCCGCCCAAACCACCCTGGTGGCCTCCACCAACCCCTGTCCCTGCGGCTTTTACGGGGATCCCGTTCACCCCTGCACCTGTACGCCGCAACAGCGGGAGCGCTACTGGTCCAAGCTCTCCGGCCCGCTGCTGGATCGCATCGACCTGCAGGTGCGGGTCAACCGCCTTAAGCCGGAAGAAATTGTCCGCGCCCAGGGCGGCGAATCTTCCCAAGCGGTGCAGCGGCGGGTGGAGCGGGCACGACAACGGCAGCGGCAGCGCTTTCAAAACGAGCCTGGGATCCACTGCAACGCCCAGATGCAATCCCGCCACCTGCGGCAGTGGTGCTCCCTTTCGGATCCCTGTCGCAAGCTCTTGGAGAACGCCATCCAAAAGCTGGGCCTGTCTGCGCGGGGGAGCGACCGCATCCTCAAGGTGGCCCGCACCATCGCCGATCTCGAGGGCGCGGAGGCCATTGCCCCCACCCACATTGCCGAAGCGATTCAATACCGCAGCCTGGATCGCGCTCGGCTGTAAAGCCCAAGCGCTCGGCGCCGCTGACGCGACCACCCCCAGCCCCCCTCCCAGATAGGGTTTCCCTCACTGCCAGAGCTCCGGCCTGCCCTACGGGATCCCACCCCCTGTTTTGTCGGGAAAAAGCTGTCCCCCCTGCACCTGAAGGATTTGGGCGGCTTTGAGCCAGCCGGCGTCAAAGGATCCCAGGTGGGTGGTGGTAACCAAGGTTTGCACGCGCTCCTGAATGGCTTCCAAGAGTTGGTTTTGCCGGTGCAGATCCAGCTCTGCCAGCACATCGTCCAACAGCAGCAAGGGCGGATCCCTGACCACCTGCTCGATCAGCTCCAGCTCGGCCAGCTTTAGGGCCAGGACCAAGGTGCGCTGCTGGCCTTGGGATCCATAGGCGCGGGCGGCAACTCCGTTAATGCACAGCTCCACTTCATCCCGATGGGGGCCCACCAGAGAGCTGCCCAGGGAGTGTTCGGCGGCGGCTTTGGCGCGGATCTCGGCCAAAAACTGGGCTTGGATCACTTCGGGGCTGGCCTGGGGATCCGGCAGGGGCACTTGGGGTCGATAGGTAAGGGTCAGGGTTTCCCGTCCACCGCTAATGACCCGGTGCCAGTGAGCAGCCAAAGGCTCCAGCCGTTGCAGCAGTCGGGCGCGGCGGCGCATAATTCGGCTACCGGTGGTGGCCAGTTGGGCATCCCAGAAGGCCATCTGCGAGAACTGAACGCCAGCAGCCGCTTGCGTTAGCGGGACAGAGTCCTTGGGATCCTGCTTCAAAAGGGCGTTGCGCTGCCTGAGGATCTGGCGATATTGCTCCACCAGGCCGAGATAAACCGGCTCCAGTTGCAGCAACACCCCGTCCAACCAATGGCGCCGCGTCTCCGGAGCGCCCCGCACCAGCTCCAGATCCAGGCTGGAGAACACCACGGCATTCACCTGTCCCAAAAAGTCCGCCTGGCGGCGCAGCACCTGCCCGTCCACCTTCAGGGATCGCCTGCCGCTGCTGCGCAGCTCCATCACCAGCTCGTGGGCCACCCCCAGCCGTTCCACCGTGGCGGCAATCCGCGCCTGCTGTTCTTCTTGATGCACCAGCTCCCGATCCCGAGCGGCCCGCCGCGAGCGCAAGGTGGCCAACAGCTCCACCGCTTCCAGCAGGTTGGTCTTGCCCTGGGCGTTCTCCCCCACCAGGATGGTTTTGGGCGCGTCAAAGGTGATCTCTTGATCCCGGTAGTTGCGAAAGTGGCGCAGGTGCAGAGAACGCAGGTACACTAAGGGCAGATGTAAAGACGCGATCAATATCTAACCAAGAACAGCCCCCGCTTTGGGGGCTTTCACTTTAACCCAACTGCAGCAGGGGCCAGAGAAGGTAGAGGGGTTAACCCCGAAGACTCAGCCAGCAGGGATCCCCTCTATCCCCAGTTCCGGGTAGGCCAGATCAGCGCCTGGTCAGGGTAGTCATCCCCCCGAGGCGCTCAGCCGCCAACAGGTGTAGGGCAGCGCGGGCGGAGTAGCGGGCAGCTTTGCTACGGCTGTAGTCGGCGAAGGTGTAGCTGCTGGGATCCGTACTTACGTCGCCCAACAGGTTCTGCACTTGATTCTGCAGGTCAGAGACGCTGCCGGAGTTGATGTTGGCGAAGGCCATCTCCGCTTGCAGCCGGCTGAGGTACTCCTGAGCCCGGAAAGGGGCCTCGAAGAAGGAACGGCCAGGGCGGCCCATGAAACCCAGCTCCGCTTCGTAGAGAACTTTGGCTGCTTTGGCTAAGTTTTCCGCTGCTTTGGCCTGCTCGCGGGCGGCGAAGAAGTTCCCCGCCTCAAGTGAGGCTTGGGCGTTGGTGAAACTCTCCTGGCCGTGTTCCAAAAGGCGGGCAGCCTCTGGGGAAGACCCCCGCTGAGAGAGGAAGCTGGCTTCGGCCAGGTGTCGCTGCGCCTTAGCCAGATCGCGGCTGGCTCGCTCAAGATCCCGCGGGCGCTGCCAAGTTGGCTGTACCTGAAGGGGAGCTGTGGCTTCAGGAGCAGAGCGTCTGCCCCGCTGGGCTTGCGCCGGGGATCCCAGCACCAGGGGGGTGAGCAGAACCAAAATCGGCAGAGAACAACCCAGAGCGCGAGCAAAAGAGGAACGAATCGTCATTGGTCATAGACTCCAATCGACAGAACAAGCCGGTTTGGGTTATCGCGGCTCATCTTGAGAATGGCGGAGAAAAATGACGTGAAGATGACAAGGGCAGCTCTACCGTAAATATCGATCCCTCTCCCACTTGGCTGGCCACTCGCAGGGATCCCCGATGGGCGGTGACGATCTGCTGGGCCAAGGCCAGGCCCAGACCGAACCCACCCGTATGGCGAGCACGGGTTTCATCCACCCGGTAAAACCGCTCAAACAGATGGGGCAGATGCTCGGGGGGAATGCCAATGCCTGTATCCTTGACGTGGAGGTAAGCGCGCTGGCGCTGGCTTTCCAGGCTCACCTGCACTGTGCCGCCTGCAGGGGTGTACTGCAGGGCATTGCGCAGTAGGTTCTCGATGGCCTGCCGCAGCAGGGCAGCGTTCCCCCGCACAAGCCAACCCCCAGAAAGATCCGTCTCAGGCAGGTGGCATTGCCAGTGAAGGCCAAGGGCCTCAGCTTGGGGGCGGTATTGCTCGCTCAGCTCCTGCAACAGCGCTCGCAAATTCAGAAGCGGCAGATCCTCCAGGGGCAGGGATCCCTGCTGGCGGGCCAACTGCAGCAAGGTATCGATCAGCACGCTGAGGCGGCGGGCACCGCTCACCACCTTTTCCAGGCGAGGTTGAGCTTGTTCCGGGGCCAGCAGAGCCATTTGAGCATTGCTCATCAGGGCGGCCAGGGGGGCGCGCAACTCGTGGGAAGCATCGGCAGTGAAGCGTTGCAACTGCTCGTAGGAGCGACGAATCGGCTGCATCGCCAGCCCCCCCAAGATCCAGCCGGCCCCGCCGATCAACGCCAGCGTCAGCGGGATCCCGATCCCCAACCCCCAGCGCAAGCGACCCAGGGTAAGTTGCAGCGGTTCCAGGGGCACCGCCAGTTGCAAGTAGCCCAGTAGCTTTTCCTCCTGCTGCACCGGCAGCGTGAGCTGGCGCAACAGTAAGCCGCTCTCTCCTTCCACCGTTTGGAAACCCAGTTGGAGATGGTGAGGCGGGCCATCCAAGTCAAACAGCTCCAGAGGAGGCCGGGATCCCGTGTACTGGCGCAGGGATCCCAAGCTTTCCCTTCCGGTGCCGGGAGCAGGATCGAACCAGCGCACATAGGCCAAGTGATGGTCGAGGGGTTGGGTTTTCCCCCCCAAAAAGGGCACCTCGTTCAACACCAACCGCCACTGCCCCTGGCGCAGCTCGTACTTAATGGCTGCCGCCATGATCCCGGCCTGAACCTGCAGCTCCTCGTCAAAAGCCTGCAACTGGTTCTCCACTTCCAAGCGGTAGAAGACGGCGGCAAACACCAGCAGGATCCCCCCCATGACCCCGGCAAAGCTGCGGGCCAAGCGACGGCGGCTGTGGTGAAACACCAGGGATCCCGTCCCTCTTGTCGCAGCCTTCTGCCCCAGGTGCGGCTGAAGGGGGTGTGCCAGGGAAACCCAGTTCCAGCCCAGCCATGGGAGAGAATGCTTGTGTTCAGCTCTTTTCACCTCCATCGCCACCCCCTAGAAACTGCTTTCATGGGTTCTCTTCTGGAGAGGCTATGCGCAGCCGGTACCCCTGGCCATACACCGATTCCAGCCAATCTTGGGCCTCCACCTCTTTTAACCGTAGCCGCAACCGCCGCACCAACGCAGCCACGGCATTGCTCTCCGGCTCACAGCCCCATTCCCACACCGCCTGCTCGATCTGGCCCCGACTGAGCACCTGGTTGGGATGGCGCATCAGGTATTCCATCAATTGAAACTCCTTGCCCGAAAGCTGTACCTGCCTCCCCTGCCGCTCTAGGGTCAGGCTGGCCAAGTGCAAGTGCAGGGATCCCAGGCTGAGGCTGTCTCCTTGCCATTGGGGGGAACGGCGTCCCAAAGCCCGCACCCGTGCCAGCAGCTCCACCAGATCCACCGGCTTGACCAAATAGTCGTCCGCCCCCGCATCCAACCCCTGCACCACATCCGATGTTGCGTCTTTGGCAGTTAACATCAGCACCGGCGCACATCCCCCCGATTGGCGGTATTGCCGACAGAGCTGGATCCCACTTGGCCCCGGCAGCATCCAATCCAAAATCAGGAGATCATAGGCTTTCTCCTCCATCAGCCAGGCAGCCATCTCCCCTTCCTTGGCACAGTCAACCACGTGGCCGCACTTGGACAGGGCAGCCTGTAAAGGCTCCAACTGTTCCGGGTCGTCCTCCACCAGCAAAATTCGCATCGTCCTGTGCGCCGTTGACCAAGACGGCCAGTTCCCACTGCCCAGGCTAGGATGGATCACGGAAATAGCCCTCTGCAAGGGAGAGGACAACGGTGGGGTGGCCCAAAATCCATCGGTGGCAAGATCTAGGGTTTGATTTTTGGCTGGTGCTGCCCTTGGCAGGGCTTCTTTTTGTGGCGGGGGGAGAGTGGGTGACGGGCCAAGCGCTGAGCCGTCCTCGCCGGCTAGAGCAACCTTTGGCGATTCGCAGCCAGCAACAAGCCACCTTGGCTCTGGATATTCTTTCCATTCAGGCGGAGATCCGCCGCTCCCGTGGCTACACCAAGGTGGAGGTGACTACCACCAATCCCCACCTGCGCAAGCTGGAATTTGAATTTCCACAACTGGATCCAGACCAGGTGTCGGCTCAGATTGCCCAAGAGCTTGGCCTTGCTCCCGAGCAAGTGCAGCGCCTGACCCGCTATAGCTTGGACTAGAGCATGACTCTAGTCAATAATAAGCTCAACTATACTGAAAATAATGTATAATATGTTCAGTACGGATTACTACCAGTTGATCTTTCTGTTTACTTTCGAGTCTGCCAACATGGTAGCCAAAGCAAAGCAGAAAATTGGTAGTAAGACGACACGGAAACTGCGCTTTGGGTATTCTACTCAAAGCTTTGCGGGATACCGCCATTCTGTTTGGAAACAAACAGAATGCTATCGCTGCATAGTTGAACAGTGATGTTCAGCAGTGTTCAGCGTAAATGTATCAGAGACACTCCAAGTCCGTTCAAAAAATGCGGGCTAACTGCTCGCAGGCAACTCTAATTTTCTCCAAGCTACCGGGATTGACCAAGCCGTAGTAGTCAAATCCATAAACTTTCCCAGTTTGGACGGCTTGCAACCGATTCCAAAAGGGGCGGGAACGGAAAAACGCCAAGGGATCCGCCGCCTCCGGGTTGACCACCAGCAGAACTTCTGGGTTGGCTTCCAGGATGCGCTCTGCCGAAAGGGTGACGTAGCCCCGAAAAGGCCCTTGGCTTTGCAAGGTAGCGGTGAGATTGTCCGCGCCAAAGCGTTCCAGCAGATCCCCGGCCCAGCTTTGCCGGTTGGGAGAAAGAATCGGCTGGGTGCCCACCAAGAGCAAGGTTTTGGGTCGAACGCGGGGCAGTTCCTGGGGCAAAAGGGATCCATACTGCCGCAGCAAGGGATCGGGATCCGCCCCCAAAGCAGCAGCCAGGGTGGCAATCGTCTCTTCCAAAGCAGCCCAACTGTCCACGCGGGTGAGGTAGGTGGGGATCCCCAGCTCCTGCAGCCGTTCTGCCAGAGCCTCGTGAAAGCCACTGGCCCCCACCACCCAGTCCGGTTGTAGGGCCACAAGCTGCTCCAGGTTGGGTTGGTTGCCCAGCCCCAGGCGGGTCAAGCCTTGGAAGCGGGGATCCTCCTCCAACAAACGACCGGCAGGGATCCCCACCAACCTATCGGGGGCCAAGCGATAGAGGATATCGGCAGTCAAGGTGGTGAGGCTGGCTACCCGACGAAAAGGACTCTGTCTCGCTGACAGGAGTGGCTCCTGAGGGATCCGACCTTGGGCTTGGGCCAAACGCCCCATTCCCCAGGCCCCCACGCTGGCCAGACCAAAGGCGAACAGTTGACGGCGAGAAAGACGAGACAGCATAGACAATCTGATACATTTACGCTGAACACTGCTGAACATCACTGTTCAACTATGCAGCGATAGCATTCTGTTTGTTTCCATTCGCGTCAGCGGGACGGAGTCCGAACAGAATGGCGGTATCCCGCAAAGCTTTGAGTAGAATACCCAAAGCGCAGTTTCCGTGTCGTCTTACTACCAATTTTCTGCTTTGCTTTGGCTACCATGTTGGCAGACTCGAAAGTAAACAGAAAGATCAACTGGTAGTAATCCGTACTGAACATATTATACATTATTTTCAGTATAGTTGAGCTTATTATTGACTAGAGTCATGCTCCAAAACAATTCCCAAACAGCAATCAATTGAGGGTGAACTGGATGGGCACCACCACCCAAGACTCGATGGGGGCGTTGTTTCTCAAGGCCGGGCTGAATTCCCACCGCTGCACCGCCTCCTGCGCTGCCCTATCCAGGGCGGGAAACCCACTGGAAGAGGCGATCTCCACCTGCTGCACCTGCCCCTGGGCATTGACCTTGGCCCGCAGCAGCACCTGCCCCTGTTGGCCGAGACGGCGAGCTTGAGGAGGGTAGGGGGGCGGAGGATTGCGACCGGGGATCGGGCGGGCCAAGATGTCCGGCTGGGGGTTGGCAGCCACTGTCGGTGGGGAGGAACTGGGGGTGGCAGGTGTTGGGGCAGAGGAATGGGGTTGGGCTGCACCTATACCGCCAGGTGTCCCAGTTTCAGGATCCCTTGGCCCCAATCTGCTCTCGCTGCCGGGGGAAGGCGGAGCGGCGGCAGTCTTTACGCTGGAACGGATCCCTTGGATCAAGGGGGTAAAGCGGGGCAGAGGGGTGCTTGAGGTAACCGGGGCGGAGGTGAGTGGAGTCGCTGTAGAGGTGGGGGTAACCGCCGGAGTTGGGGTGGGCTGTTGTGGCGGAGGAGTGGGTTGCGGGGTAGCTGTCGGTAATGGGGTCAGTGGAGGAGTAGGGGTGGGTTCTGGCTTTGCCGTGGGAATGGGTGTAGGGGTCGGTGGAGGCGTAGGGGTCGGAGTTTGCAGGGCCAGCAAAGATTCAGCCTCCGGGATGGCTGGCATCTCGATCTCTTGGGGCACAGGCTCCGGTGGGGATAGATCGTCTGCAGGGGGCGATTCCGGGGCCGGGCCGGGCGGCTCTGCTGTTGGCTCTGGTGGGAGAGATTCTATGGATTCTGAATCCGGTTCGAGCAACTGTGGCTCGGGATCCTCCAGCAAAAGCGTGACTGGGATCCGGAGTTCTGCGTCTGATAAAGGCCGGGATCCCCACCAAGCCAGCCCCAGCAGCGCCATCAGGTGCAAGAGGAGGGAAATCAACCCCTCCCGGCGCAGCGGTCGGGGATCCCTGGCTCGCAGGTGGAGGACGGTCCCCGGCGGATCTTCCCCCTCCTGGCAAGCTGTCCAGAGGGCAGCCCAGCTATAGCCGGCCACCCAAGCCTCTTGCAGCAGCTCCTCGGCACACTCCAGCCAGCCGCTCTCTCTTGCGCCAGCCCAAACCCACAACGCCAACCAAGCCAGCCCCGCCTCCCAGGCCATGCCCGCCTGCTGCCAATACCACCCCTGCAGTCGCCACAAAAGCTGGGGACAGGACTTCCGAAGAAGAGAGAGGGATCCCTTGGGGGTGCGGGCAGGTGGCTCGGCAAGCATCGGTTAGAGCAGGATCCAGAGTAAACACGGCCTCAGGTCTTGGCCCCTAAAACCGGGTGGAAAAACTGAGCGCAGCATGCCGTCCCGGCTGGGCCCGCCGTTCCACTTCAGGGCCGACAAAGAGAGAGCGGGTTTCGGAGTAGAGAAAATACTTTTCATCAAAGAGATTGAACACCCCGAAATTCAATTGCCAGTTGTCGTCCAGGTTGTAGTAGCCCAGCAGATCCACCACGGTGTAGCCCTTGGGCACAAACGGAATTTGAGGTGGAGCGTTGGGGTTCGGTTGCACTACCTCCCGTTGCGGGTCGCGGGGATCCGCCACCAGCGTGGCCACCAACCTGGCTCCCCAGATCTGGCTGGGATCGTCGTAGTGCAGTCCCAGTACTGCCGTCAGTGGCTCAATGGAAAGGAGGGGTTTGTTTTCGGTGAGGTTGTCCCCCACCGCCCAGGCAAAGCTGCCATTGAGGCTCCAGCCGGTCAAATCGGGGCTGAAGAAGTACTGCCCGGTGGCTTCTACACCATAGATGCGGGCCCGACTGACGTTCTGGCTCTGAAAGAGAGTCACCGGTGGAGGTGGCGGGCTCCCTGGCGGGCCGGGGGGTGAAGGCTCGGATCCCACCTCCCGGAAAGCCTCGATAAAGTCGTTGTAGGTGTTGTAGTAGGCGGCCAAGCTAAAGCTGGCCTGGGGGTAGATCCCCCGCAACCCCACTTCAAAGCCTTGGCTGGTTTCCGGTCGCAAGTTGGGATTGGAAAGGGTGCGGTAGCGGAAGAAGGGGCTGACCAGGTTGGTGAAGCCGCTGTTGATTTCGTTGTACTGAGGGGCCCGAAAACCGGTGTTGTACTGGGCCGTAAAGGTGAGGTTGGGATTAATCCTCCACACCAGGCCCACCTTGGGAGAAATGGCATCGGCAAACAGGCTGGCGGCTTCTGCCCCACTTTTCAAGAAGGCTTCGTCAGGGCTGGGGGTGAGGCGGTAGGTGTCGTAGCGGATGCCGGGGATGAGGGTAAAGTTGCCGCCCCCAAAGTCGATCTCATCTTGCAAATACAGCCCAAAGCGCACGGTATCGGAGTCGGGAAAATCTTTGGTGGGAAAAGTGTCCGGGGGGATGTTTTGGGTGACTGCCCCGGTCAGCAGGTTGGTTTGGAAGCGGTTGCGGGGACGTTCGTTGCGGGTGGTGGAGATCTCCATTCCATACACCAAGCGGTGGGAGAGATCCCCGGTTTGGAAGCGGCTCTGGGCCTGTACGCTGGCTCCCAGAATGTTGCTGACCAGCTCGTTGAAGGTATCCCGACGCACAGGCACGGGCCGACCTTGTACCGTGAGGGTGCGTTCTTCCACGCTGGGCTCCTGGGTGCGGGCCGGCTGGTAGTAGATCTGGACGGTGGCCAGCTCAAAAGCGGGGGTATCGGGGTTGGCGTAGCGATATTCCAAACTGAGGCGGCTGCGCTCGGTCTCAATGGTCTCCCTGAAAAAGCGGATGCCGGGATCCAGGTTGCGGGGCGAAAAGGTGGTGGTGGTGCGGTTGTTGAAGTATTCCGCCGTCAGGGTGAGGCTGTCAAAGGGACTGAAGCGATAGACCAGCTTGGCCAGAACATTGTCTCCCTCCACCGTCTGCCGATCCTTGAAACTGGGATCCGCTTTAATATCCGGCTCTCTGGCGTCGCGGCGAGTGTAGATGAGCAGGGCCTCTAAGTTATCCTGCCGACCCGCCAAGCTGAGGGTGTTGACGTACCCTTGGTTTTTGCTGTCGTACTGGCTGGACAGGCCCACATGGCTGTCCCGTTCCCCCAGCAGATCGGCTGGATCCAGAGTGGTATAGGTCACCACACCCCCCAGCGCGTCGCTGCCGTAGAGGGTGGAGGCGGGGCCGCGGATAATTTCTACAGTTTTCAAGGCCTCCAGCTCAAAGGTATCCCGGCCAATGGTGAAGGGGCCGAAGGAAAATCGCTCCGGCTGGCGGATCCCATCCACCTGGATCAACACCCGGTTGGCGTCGAGGCCGCGGATGTTGAAGTCCTGCAGGCCGTAGCGAACGCTGCGCCGCACGCTCACCCCCGGCTCGTAGCGCACCAGATCCTGAATGTTTTGAACCAGCTCCCGCCGCAACCGCTCCCGGTCGATGACGGTAATGCTGGCAGGCGAGTCGGCTAGGGTGCGCTCGGTGCGAGTACCGGTTACGGTGACCTGTTGCAGGTTAAAGATCGGCGTGCCTTCCTGCTGGAGAGCCCGAAGCTCGGCCTGTAGCCGCTCCACCTCTGCCTGATCCCCCCGCCGGCGAGCAGCCTCTATTTGCGCCTCTAGCTCCCTAATCTGCTCTTGCAAGGTGGTCGGTGCAGGGGTGGCCTGGGCCAACAGCGGCGGAGTTGTCGAATCAGGGATCCGGGCATTGGGCTGAGCCTGGGACAGGGATCCCCAGCCCACTCCCAAACTCAACCCCAAACTCACCACCCGCCACCAACGACCGTTCATGCGCATAACCTCTCAGACTCCTCAAATCCACCCCAGGAAAAACTCACTCCAAACTGGACAAACCCTCCCTCAGCACCCTGACACCGGCAGGGAGAGGAGCCTTGCTGCCGCTGGAGCTGTGCTGCGCAGGGGGCAAAGCTGTGGCCCTACCGGAGTCGAGATCCACTCCACCTCCAGGCCAAACACCTGTCGCACCCGGCTGGGGGTCAACACCGCCAAGGGAGACCCCAGGGCCTGCATCTGGCCGGATCCCAGCAAGGCAATCTGCTCGCTGTAGCGAATGGCCAAATTCAGGTCGTGCAGCACCGTAACTACCGTCAGGCCCTGCTCCTGCTTCAGCCGTTGCAACAGCTCCAGCAGCTCCAGTTGGTGGCGCAGATCCAAAAAGGTGGTGGGCTCATCCAACAGCAACACCTGCGGCTCCTGCACCAAAGCCAACGCCAGAAAAGCCCGTTGCCGCTCGCCCCCCGAAAGGGTTTCCACCCGCCGCAGCGCCAGGGATCCCAGTCCTGCTTGCTCCAGAGCCCACTCCACCCGCTGCCGATCCGCCGGCGTCAACTGCCACGCCCACCAGGGCTGGTGGGGAGAACGCCCCAGACTCACCAATTGCCGCACCGTCAGCCCTGCCGGGATCCTCGGCTGCTGGGGCAAAAGAGCCAACTGCCGGGCCACCTGCTGGGGAGTGAGTTGAGTGTGCAGATCCCGACCGTCCAGGTACACGCGCCCAGCTTGGGGAATCAGAACCCGACTCAACAGCCGCAGCACCGTCGATTTGCCCGAACCATTGGGGCCGACAATGCTCAGCCATTCCCCCTGTTGCACGCTGAAGCTCACCTGTCGCACCACCGTCCGGGATCCGTAGCCCCCGCTCAAGTCCTCGACCTGCAGGATGGGCTCTCTCATCGCCCCGCCCCCTGCTGCCGCAGCAGCCAGCCGAAAAAGGGAGCCCCCATCACAGCGGTGACAATCCCCACCGGCAGCTCTATCGGGCCCAAACGGCTCAGGATGTCGGCACCGCTCAGCAGGGTCGCCCCTGCCAAGGCAGAAAGGGGCAACAGCCAGCGGTAATCGGATCCCACCCCCTGCCGCACCATGTGGGGCACCACCAAACCGACAAAGCCGATCACCCCCCCCACACTGACAGCGGTTGCCGCCAGCCAAGCCGCCACCAGACCAATCACCACCCGCGTCCGCGCCAGAGGGATCCCCAAGCTCACCGCCATCTCTTCCCCCAAGCTCAGCAGGTTTAAAGCCCGCGCCTGCCCCCATCCCAATCCCAAGCCGACCAGGATATACGCCCCGGCCACCTGCACCTCTGGCCAGCCCCGCCCGCTCAAGCTGCCGATCAACCAGGTGAGAGCCACCTGCACCCGGTCATCTGCCATCAACAACAAGGTGGAGCTAATGGCCCCAAACAGGGCGCTGACGGCCACCCCCGCCAAGATCAGCCGCTCCACCGCCAGTCCCGAGGGAGTACGCGCCAACCCGTACACCAACACGGTAGTCAGCACCCCGCCCACCCAAGCGGCCAGGGGCACCCAAGCCGTCCACTCTCCCAAGGTGAGCAACCCCACCGCCGCCAGGCCCGCCCCCGCCGAAATGCCCAGCAGGTAGGGATCCGCCAGCCCATTGCCCAGCATCCCCTGCAACAGGGCCCCTGCCATCCCCAGAGCCGCCCCCAGCAACTGGGCCAAGAGCGCCCGCGGCAGCCGCAACTGCCAAACAATCGTCTGCCGAATGGGATCCCCCTGCCCCCACAGGGCTTGCCAGAGTTCTGGGAAAGTCATGGGAACGGATCCCAAAGCAATCGAGACCAAAAGTACTAGGAAAATGAAACTCAATAGCAAACAGGTCAAACCGATTGGCGAGAGCAGCCGCTTTCTTTGCCCCCAGCCTCCGCCCCCCTCAACCTCTGTATACGGACACTCGCGATCGACCAGCACCGGGAAAACCTCTCGAGCTTTGCCCAGGAAGAGAGCCTTCTGAGGCCAAGAAACCCCCTCCGCCCGCAAGGGCGGGATGGAAAACTCAGCCAAGTTGGCCAGGCCTCCCTCCCGAGCTTTATTGAAAGTCAAACTCAACAAAACGTAGTCGCTAGAATAGCAAGGCTTCTTGGATGTTGCAAGTCAGTTTCAATAGCTTGTGCCTAAATTTCTCCCTCTTGCGCTTCAGGGCTTTTGGACAAGACCGGGCAGCGCCTCTGCCCAGCCACTCGGCCTTACCTCAGGGGGGATCCAACTACCCTGAGCGAGGTCATGGCAACCAACCGCGAAATGGGAATCAGGGGAGAAGGGCTGGGGAAACGTCTCAAACTTCATCTAGACCTGGATCTAGAATGGCCCAAGCTGGTCGGCCCGAGTTGGCTAGACTCCGAACCTTCAGCCCATTGCTTGCCCACGTTTTGATGCCATGAGTTCTTCCGCCGAGCCTACTTGGGATGCCTTAGAGGTGGATCCCGCCCTGCTCACCCCCATGATGCAGCACTATGTGGAGCTGAAGCGGCAGTATCCCCACGCCATCTTGCTCTACCGCCTGGGGGATTTCTACGAGATGTTCTTCCAGGACGCCCAGCGGGTGTCGCGGGAGCTGGAGCTGGTGCTCACCGGGCGGGAAGCAGGGGCCATAGGGCGGGTGCCCATGTGCGGGATCCCTTACCATGCTTTCGACCGCTACGCTGCCCAGTTGGTGGCCAAAGGCTATGCCCTGGCCGTCTGCGACCAGATGGAGCCGGCAGATCAGGCCAAGGGCTTGGTGCGGCGGGAAGTGACGCGGGTCATCACCCCCGGCACGGTCATCGAAGAGGAGCTGCTGCAGGCACGGCAAAACAACTACTTGGCCGCCGTGGTCCGCCTGAGAGGCTCCAAGCAAACCCCCTGGGGCCTGGCTTACGCCGACATTTCTACCGGCGAGTTCTGGGTCTGCCAGAGCGAGGGGCAAGAGCAGCTAGAACAGGAGCTGGCCCGGCTGCAGCCGGCGGAGATCCTGCTGCCCACCGAGGAAGGGCTGGGCCTGGGCTTAATTCGGCCTGGAGATCCCCAAGCTCCCCTGGGCCTGCCCGGCCAGTACACCTATACCCTGCGCCCGGTGGAGCCCTTTGAGCTGGCGGTGGCGCGAGAAAACTTGCTACAGACCTATGGCCTGCGCTCTTTGGAGGGCTTGGGCTGCAAGGGGCTGCCCCTGGCAATTCGGGCGGCGGGAGGGCTCTTGCACTACCTGGAGGAGACGCAAAAGAACCTGGTGCAGCCTTCTCCCCAGGGGGGCCACCCCCTCCTACGTCCCCCTCGCACCTACCAGTTGACGGATTACCTCATCTTGGATGCCCAAACCCGGCGTAACTTGGAGCTCACCCAGACCATCCGAGAGGGGGCTTTTGTGGGATCCCTGCTCTGGGTGCTGGATCACAGCCGTACAGCCATGGGGGGGCGCACTTTGCGGCGCTGGCTAATGCAGCCTTTGCGGGATCTAGAGCAAATCCGCCTTCGCCAAGACACCATCCAAGAGCTTTTGGAAAACCCTTCTCTGCGGGCCCGCCTGGGATCCCTTCTGGACTCTCTGTACGACCTGGAGCGGCTGGCCAACCGCGTCGGATCGGGCACCGCCAACCCGCGCGAGATGGTGGCCTTGGGATCCTCCTTGGGCAAACTGCCCCAGTTGGCCGAGCTGGTGGGGGAAGCCAAGACTCCCCTCTTGCAAAGCCTGCAACAGGTGGATCCCGCCCTGGTTGAGCTGGGCCAACGCATCGAGCACACCCTCCTGCCCTCCCCTCCCCCTGTGCTCACCGAGGGGGGCCTCATCCGAGCCGGCGTGGATCCCGAGCTGGACAGGCTGCGGCAGCAGGTGGAGCAAGACCGCCAGTGGGTTGCCCAGTTGGAAAAAAGCGAGCGCGACCGCACTGGGATCCCCACTCTCAAGGTGGGCTTCAACAAGGCCTTCGGCTACTACCTCAGCATCAGCCGCGCCAAGGCCCACCAAGTCCCCAAAGAGTACATCCGCAAGCAAACCCTGACCAACGAAGAGCGGTTCATTACCCCCGAGCTCAAAGAAAAAGAGGCCCGCATCCTCACAGCCCAAACCGACATCAACCAGCGGGAATACGAGCTGTTTGTGCAGTTGCGCCAAGAGGCAGGATCCCGGGCCGAAGCCATCCGCCAAGTGGCCCAGACCCTGGCTGCCGTCGATGCTCTGTTTGGCCTGGCGGAAGTGGCCGTGCAGCAGGGATACACCCGTCCCCTCCTCACAACAGACCGCCGGCTCATGATCGAGGAGGGTCGCCACCCGGTGGTGGAAAAATCCCTGCCCCAGGGCCTCTTCGTGCCCAATTCGGTGCAACTGGGATCCCCCCACGGCCCCGATTTGATCGTCCTCACCGGGCCCAACATGTCCGGCAAGTCCACTTACCTGCGGCAAATTGGGCTCATCCAAATCCTGGCCCAGATGGGCAGCTTTGTCCCCGCGCGGCGGGCAGAGTTGGGCCTCTGCGACCGCGTATTTACCCGCATTGGCGCTGTGGACGATCTGGCTACCGGCCAGTCCACCTTCATGGTGGAAATGAACGAGACCGCCAACATCCTCAACCACGCCGGCGAGCGCTCCTTGGTGCTGCTGGACGAGATTGGCCGAGGCACCGCTACCTTCGATGGCCTTTCCATTGCCTGGGCGGTGGCGGAATACCTGGCCACTCAGGTGCGCGCCCGTACGGTCTTTGCCACCCACTACCACGAGCTCAACCAACTGGAGACCTTGCTGCCCAACGTGGCCAACTTTCAGGTGGTGGTCAAGGAATTGCAAGATCGCATCATCTTCTTGCACCAGGTACAGCCTGGGGGGGCAGATCGCTCCTATGGCATTGAGGTGGGGCGCATGGCTGGCCTGCCGCAGCCGGTAATCCAGCGGGCCGAACAGGTGCTGGCCTTGGTGGAAAAACACAGCCGCATCGGCCTGGGCCTGCGCAACCAAGGAAAAAGCCGCCTCGCCCAAAAGAACTCCAAAAAAGAGCCCGCTCCCAATGGGATCCCCGACCCTGCCGTTGGGGATCAACTGTCTTTGATCCCAGCGCCTCTCTTTCCCGATTAGCCTTAGGCTCCCCTACCCCTGTCGGGATCCCGTTCTTGCAACCTCAGGGCTGCAGCCAGCCCATCCAGCTCATCCCGATGCCCCTCCACCCACAGGTGGGATCCAGGGGCCGTTCGCGTTGGTGCTGTGGGGGAACCGTGCTGTCCACAGAAGGGGAGCGGGACAGAGTCCTCGTCGGCTTCCTGCAGTTTCAGGCGGATTTGCTCCGGGCGTTGGTTGCGCCGCCAGTAGTACCAACCCGCCCAGGGGGAGGCCAGCACCAACATCCAAGGCCAAGCGCCCCACCCCGGCTCAAGGGTCTGCAGCACCAAGGCCAAACAGGCCAGTCCCGTCCCCGCCAGTCCCGTTAAAAAAAAGGTCAGCCCCACGCTAGCCTGACCTTGCCCTGCAAAGGTGGCGATCCCCTCGGCATCGGCGGACTGGAGACGATAGCCACGCCTTTCCAAGTGCTCCCGTAGAGCGGATCCCATTTCCTCCAGGCTGCGACTGCTGAGATAGACGCGAGTCTCAACGCGATCTTTGCCCGAAGCTCGCAGGAAAAAGAATAGACCGATGGCCAATAGAGTCGTCAACGCCAAGGTTGAAACCTTTTCCCCCGTCAGCGGGGCTATGGCCAACCCAAGTGCCTGAGCAGAGCCCAGTCCGCCCAGAGGAAGGGGGTTGACCTGTTCGGGGAGTCTGGCTCCCCCACAGCTGGGTGGGATAGGTGAATGGGAACAGTTCATCGAATAGAATCGAATAGATTGGAATAGGCAAAGCAATTTACACGCTACCTTTGAAGTTTAGACCCTCTAGGATGGATGGGTTACTTCCCCCAAGGACGAGCTGCTGGGTTCACCCTGAGGGCAATACGCTTTTTCGCAGTGGCGGTGACAGTTGAACTGGGGGGATCCTACGCTGGATCTCATGCCTCTGAGATGAGAAATGCAACTATAATTAAGTTATGATAAGGGACTCACGCTCTACCCGTTGCGTGATCCCTTCACTGCCACGTTAGCCTTTCTCTGTGGGGTATGGGCATGAGGTTGGGTTGAGGAAGAGGCCAATGTGTGATTTTCCTCCGAATGCCGCAAGGCGTTGAGCAAAGGGGAACACTTAAGCTTAACCCGCTCCACATCGTTTACCATCCCTCTCTCAGCCCACCGGACTGTCCACCCCTGTCGCTCCATCAGCAACACCTTACATGTCTAACTACGAACCTGAACTCAACGACATTTTGTTGGATGGCCCCGCCGATCTCCTCGAGGCCGCCGAAGAAGCAGAGGTGGATCTGGCCGATGGCGAGCTACTGGAAGAGGAGCCGACCCGCCGCTCCACCGATCTGGTGCGTCTCTATTTACAAGAGATCGGTCGTGTTCCTCTGTTGGGGCGCGATGAAGAGGTGGCCCTGGCCCAAAAAGTCCAAGACTACATGAAGCTCTTGGATTTGCGTCTGCGTTTGCAGAAAGAGTTGGGACGGGATCCCACTCTTGCGGAATGGGTGGCCAAGGCCAACCAGTACCCCGAGTGGGCGCAACTGACCCCTGAAAAGCTGCAGCAGATTCAGCGGATTGGCAAGCGTGCCAAAGAACACATGATCAAGGCCAACCTGCGCCTGGTGGTGTCGGTGGCGAAAAAGTACCAAAACCGCGGCTTGGAGCTGTTGGATCTGATCCAAGAGGGTACGCTGGGCCTAGAGCGGGCGGTGGAAAAGTTCGACCCGAAAAAGGGCTACCGCTTCAGCACCTACGCCTACTGGTGGATCCGGCAGGGCATTACCCGCGCCATTGCCACCCAAAGCCGCACCATCCGCCTGCCCGTTCACATCACCGAGAAGCTGAACAAGATCAAAAAAGCGCAGCGCAAGCTCTCCCAGGAAAAGGGCCGCACCCCCACCATCGAAGACATCGCCTCCGAGTTGGAGATGACGCCGCCTCAAGTACGCGAGCTGTTGGTACGGGTGCCCCGCTCGGTTTCTCTGGAAACCAAGGTGGGCAAAGACAAGGACACCGAACTGGGGGATTTGCTGGAAACTGACGACATTTCTCCAGAAGAGACCATGATGCGGGAAGCCCTGCATCGCGATCTACAGCAGTTGCTCTCGGATCTCACCAGCCGCGAGCGGGATGTGATCCGCATGCGTTTCGGCTTGGGGGATGGGCGCACCTATTCGCTGGCGGAAATCGGTCGCGCCTTGGATCTGTCGCGGGAGCGGGTGCGGCAAATTGAGGCCAAAGCCCTGCAGAAGCTGCGTCAGCCGAAGCGGCGCAACCGCGTGCGAGATTACCTGGAAGCTATCAGCTAGTTCCGGCTTGCCCACTGGCTCCCCCAGCGTCCTAC
Organism: Thermostichus sp. MS-CIW-25; assembly: GCF_054060015.1. Taxonomy (NCBI): domain Bacteria; kingdom Bacillati; phylum Cyanobacteriota; class Cyanophyceae; order Thermostichales; family Thermostichaceae; genus Thermostichus; species Thermostichus sp. MS-CIW-25. The sequence goes on along the minus strand of NZ_JBSSCS010000002.1, from coordinate 116,193 downwards.
CCGTTTCCGCAGTTGGGCTGCTGCCCACTCCACTTCTGGGATCCGCAGGTAGAGGGCTCCGGCGGCAAACAGGCTCACGCCCAACCCTGCGGCCAGCCCGGCCCCAATGACGGCGGTGAGGAGCGGGGATCCCAACAGCTCCAGCGGGCGCATTTGCCTCCACAGCCAATGGCTGAGCCCCCCGGCCAAGACGGTGATCCCCAGCAACGGCAGCAGGGCTTGTCCCATCTCCTGCCAAGGGATCCCCGGCAGGTGCCGGTGCAGCCGGATTCCCAAACCGATCAGCGCCACCAGATTAACCCCCGCCGTGGCCAAGGCAATGCCCGGCGCTCCAAAAGCCTGCAAAAATAGAAAGTCCAGTAGGGCATTCAGGCCAATGGCCATGCTGCTGATGCGCAGAGGCGTAGCCCCATCCTCCAGGGCATAGAAGATCCGCACCAGCACATCCCGCAGCAGGTAACCGGTCATCCCCAGACCATAGGCCATGAGCAGGGCTGCCACCTCTTGTGTCACCTCCGGCGTAAAGCGCCCCCGCTGGTAGGCCACTTGGACAATGGGCTCGGCCAAAGCCACCAACAGCATCGACAGGGGCAGGGTCACAATTGCCGTAAGCATCAGCCCTTGGCGGATACGCTGGCGCAGCTCCGGCCAACGGGATCCATCCCCTGCCAACTGGGCATAGAGAGGCATCAAGGGCACCAGCACCATGTTGGAGAGGATCCCCAGCGGCGTTTGTACCAGAAGCTGGGCATATCCCAAGTTGCCGATGGTGCGATCCCCAGGTACGAAAGAGGCAAAAAACAGATCCACATAAACATTGATGTGGATCATCCCGGAGGAGATCACCGCCGGCAACATCAGCAAGCCCACCGCCCGTACCTGCGGGGATCCCCACTCAAAGCGCAGGCGCGGTCGCCCCAGCCCTAACCGCATCTGGAGCGGAACTTGGGCCAACCATTGGGCAATGGCCCCGATGAGCATGCCCCAGGCCAGCAAAGTTGGGATCCCCGTCCATCCCAGCGTGACCAGGATCCCGATCACCGCCAAGCTGGAGATCAGCGGGCTAAGGGCAGGCAAGGCGTAGTGTTCGGCAGCATTCAGCGCTCCAAAGCCGATGCCAATCCACCCCGAGAGCAAGGCCAAAGGGGCCATGATCCGCAGTTGCGCAGCGGCCAGAGCATGGACTTCGGGGCTGGCTCCCGGCGCATTCAGGCGCACCACCCAGTCCGCTCCCCACCAAAGGCCCAAGCTGACCAGCAGGAGCAGGCAGCCTACCAAGGTGGAAATGGATTCCAGCCAGGCAGCCGCATCCTCCCTGTCCCGATCCCGCTGCTTTTTGAGGACACTGACGATGGCGCTGTGAAAAGGGCCGTTGATCCCTCCCAGCAGAATCAACAGAAAACCGGGCAGGATGTAGGCTACCCCGAAGGCGCTGTACTCCGGCCCCGAGCCATACACTGCTGCAATCAAAGCTTGGCGAATAAAGCCTATGCCCTTACTGAGCAAGGTCGCCCCGGCCACCAAGCCCGCCACCGACATCAACGAACGGGATGGCCCTGCTGAAGGAGATCCCCCAGGGATCTCTTCCTGAGTGGCAGACTCCTCCATTACCTTGTGTCCTGCACCCCAACCACTGCCTCAACAACAAACTGATCCCGGATCCCTCTTTGAATCCCAGGAGCCGCTTCCCATTATCGGGAATATCGAACCCTTCTGGGCAATTGTCGGGCATTAGCTGGATCCCTTGGGCAGGCAGCGAGCTTGTCAGGCCAACAGTTGCCGTTCCTGTTCCAGGTGCTGCAACAGATGCTCATCCCCACGGGCTTGAGCAGAACGGATGCGCTCCTGCAGCCGGTGCAGCAGGTTCCGCCGATGGGTTTCCTCGACCAAGGTCATGAAGTGCTTCCGAGAGGAAACTTGAGGGGATCCCTTGCACCTCAGGGATCCTTGCTGTTGCCCTTGCTCCAAAACTGAGGCAGTGCTACAGCCACGGAGCCCAACCCTGGTGCCGAGCGGACAGATTCTGACGGCTTTGAATCGCTGCAGAGGGATGCACAAACTCATGGGCAATGCCTTGATAGGCCAGTTGCAAAGGACTCCGTCCCGCTAATGTGAACAGCAAGAGCCCAGAGACGCCACCGCTCACAGCAGCTCGTCGATCAGCCGGAGCACCTGCTGCAGCTCAGCACCGGGGATCTTTTGATGTTCTAGGTTGATCTCCACCAACTGTTTGAGGGCAAGAAGCTTAAGGTTGGCCTCCACCGCCGCCGCCGCAATGGCCTGTGCTGCCGGCAAATAGCCGCTGGCCCCCAAGTCCAAAAGGGCAGCCCGCCGCAGATGGATGTTGTGGTGATTCAACACCGACAGCAGGCGCTGAGCAAAAGTCGGATCCCCAGTGAGACGATAGCAGGCCCGTGCCGCCGCACATTGCAAACGGATGGAAGTGTGCTCTAGGTAGGGACAGATTGGCTCCAGAGCAGCGGTCACTTGCAGTTGTCCAAGAGCCTCGACAATGGCTTCTAGGGCGGCTTGGGCTTCCGTCTGCAGTCCTTGCTCCACAAAGCGCAGCCCTTCCAGCAAAGCGGATCCCAGCTTTTCCACTTCGTCGGGATCCCTATGGAGGTTGTTGGCAAGGGCAATCTCAACCAGCGCCTGGGCAGCCGCTGCCACCACTTGGCCATCAGAGCAAGACAAAGCCGCCTTCAGGGGCGGGATCCCGGCGAGGGATCCCAGTTTACCCAAAGCACGAGCAGCGTTGCGCCGCAGCGGATATCCCCCTTGAGCGGTGCGATCCGTTTCATCGGCCAGGGCCTCGATCAGGGCCGGGATCCCTTCGGCAATGCGCATGCGCCCCAGCCACCAAGCCGCATAGTAGCGTTCCCCTGGATCCCCGTGGCGCAGCTTGGCGATTTGTCCAGCCGGGGTGAGATCCACCAACGGATTGGGATCCAGAGGAACAGCAGTGGTCATGGAATCAACAACGGAGAGGACACCGAGAAGGGATTAAGCGCTGCGGACACTGACGATCTTGGCGCCCGATTTGAGCAACCGCTGCATTGTTGCCGACAGTTGATCGGCAGAGACGAAGATCTGCTGGTTGGATTTGCGCACTCGGCTGGAAGTGGCCAGGGCCGAAGGCGGATTCAGCAGCCGGGTCACTTCCACACAGAACATGCGATCCGACTGGCCCGTTGGCGGCCCCAGGTGTTTGGAAATGGGGCTGGGCGGCAGCAGCCCCCGCACCCCAATGCGGCGAATGGCCGGGGTAAACCCGGTGGCCAAAGGCATCATCAAACGGGGTCTGGGCCCTTGGGAGCGGTCGTTGTTGGCGTAGCCCCCGTAGAGGGCGAAGAGATTGGTAAAGTCGCGGGTGGAATGGGCCTTGCGGTATTCAAACCCACGCGGGTAGGGGACGATGTTGTCTCCAAAAGCTTCCAGGTATTCTGGGCTGTCGATGTAGGAATCGATCTCCGCCCCATGGCCGCCGGATTGGTAGATGTCCAAATGGCGGGCGATGTCTTTGGGGCTGGTGGGAGCGCGTCCCAGCAGATGCTTGAAATTGAGCTCGATGGCCCGGGTTTGCGAGTTGGGGTAGAAAAACCGCTTTTTGTAGGCTTCGGACTTGGCGATCCATCGCACAAACTCCCGCACCGTCAGGCTGCCCTGGCGCAGCAGCGATTCCGCACTGGCTAGCTCCTTCCTATCGGCCCCAAACAAATGGTCGTTGCCCAGCACCTGACGATAGATGGCCCGCAGCACCGCATTGAGCTGATCCTGGCTGGCGTTGGGGCGCAACTCCAGTGGGGTGGTCTCCGTAATGCCCCGGATCCCCATCCGGCTTGCCGCTGTAATTGCACTCATGCTAATTCCCCCGATTGAACTGAATGGACACAGATTGAGAACAAGCTTGCGTTTAGGGTCATTTCGATTCAAGCTAGGACATTGCACCCACACATAAAGTGTTGGTTGCGTCGTCGCATCGGCGTTGCGGAGCAATAATGCAGGGGGCCAAAAGGCTTTTCAAGGACTCCGTCCCGCTGGCGCGATCAATAGCCCAGGCGTCTCACCCTAGCCTGAAACGACTGTAGAAATCGAAAACTAAAATTAGAAATCAAAAATCGGCAGCCCCAAGCTGCAGAAGAGCAACAGTGGCGCCTTCCTATTGGGGAGACTGATCCGCAAACCCACGTGGTCAAACGTATCTCTCCGCAACGTAGCAGGCTCACCACCGTTGCCCTCAACAACCTTCCCTCGCCATCCCCCCTGGTTTATGGGATGAGCCAACTGGCTAGCCGGCGTCGCCCTTTTAGAGGGATCCCAAGCCAAGGGTTTAGCTGAGCGCGTTGATGGCGTAGTCGATGTAGGTGTTGGCCTCGGTGGCCGCTTGCCCGGTCAGGCCGTGGTTGGCTTTGATGTAGCGCAGGGCTTCGATGAACCAACTGGGGGAGAGCTCAAAAGCGGCGTTGATTTCGCGGATCCCGGCCAACTGATACTCGTCCAGAGGACCGGTGCCACCGGCTACCAAGCAGTAGGTGATGTAGCGCAGGTAGTGGCGCACGTCGCGGGCGCACTTGTCTTTGCCAGCTTGGGTGTGGCACTGCCCACCGGGTTGGGTGGTGTAGGGGAACTTGGCGTAAACGGCTTCGGTGGCACCGCGCACCAGCTCGTCGGCACGGCTGCTCAGAACTCGAGCGGCTTCCATGCTGGCGGCAGCCCGCTGAAAACGGCCATTGATGGCCTGCAATTCGCTGTTGCTCAGGTAGCGCCCTTGGCTGTCGGCAGTGGCGATGGCGTCAACAATTGGGGTTTGCATGATTCAAAACGCTCCTTTACTTAACTCAAGCTCAATGCAAAAAACAAAGCAAAAGATTCAAAGTCTCAACTGCAAAATCGCTGCAAAACAGGTTACTTTTCCAGGGATCCCCTGCCAACCCGAGTTGTCTTAGATCCCAGAGAGGTCTTCACAACTGGATCCGGACACAACAGAAACTTCAGTCCACAAGGGATCAAACCACAGCAGCAGCAGCGCGATCGAAGTAGGATTCGATTTCGGCAATCAGAGCGCTGCAGTCACCCCGGGTGATGCCGTTGGGGTCGTTTACCACAGCCACTGCAGCCTTTTTCATCTTTTGGATACCGTTGGCCACTGAGCTGCCGGGGGTGCCCAAGGCTTGATAGGTTTCCCGCAGGCCGTTCAGGCAGCGCTCGTTCAGCACACTGGCATCTCCGGCTGCCACTGCGTAGGTGATGTAGCGGAGAATAATGTCCATGTCCCGCATACAGGCAGCCACATTGCGGCTGGGGTAGGCAGGGCCACCGGGAGCGTTCAAATTGGGCTCCTCGGCGAACAACTGACGGATGGCATCGGTCACGATCTTGGAGGCATTGCTGGTGAGGCGGTTCACAGCGTCCAAACGCTTGTTCCCCTCGGCAATTACCTGCTGGAGAGCGGCAAACTCGTTCTCTCCCAAAAAAGCGCCTTTGGAGTCAGCTTGTGCAACCACTTTGCCAAATACATCGTTCATGGTTTTGAATCTCCCTAGCAAAAGTAAAAGAGGTTATGAATCCACATTCCCTGCAACGGCCCAGAGAGCACCTGCCGGCCAGGAATGCAACACCGCTTGGATCCCCAGTGCCGAGAGGTGCTGTTTAACTCACAGAACCGCCGACGGGATCGAAGCCGATAGAACCAAGATGAGCAAGCGAAGCTCGCTCCCAGATCCAGGCCTTCATCCAAGGGATCGGACTTGGGCTAAGGAGCCTCAGCCGCTGCTGGCAACCTCAACTGGGCAGACGAGGAGAAGCTGGCTCGCCTTGTTTCCAGTCTTTTTCTACCGCGAAGGCAAGAAGCGATGAAATCAAAAAATGTAAATCGGCTTTACCTCGCGCAAAAGGTCTTAGATCGGTTTCCAACCTGCTTCCCATCTCGGATCCCAGGCTGTTCTCCCTGTCCTTCGCGGGAGTAGTTTTTTACAAAAGAGAATGTTTCTTTGCCTAGCTTTACAACATGAACAAAGATGTCAGCCCCGATCGCGGCTTTGCAGCTTGCAAGGGATCCATTTTCAGTATCGGAGCGAACATTCTCATAAAGGATACATAATTTAACACTTGCTGCAATCCTCAGTCGGGCCTGAGGTTGGGGCAAAATCTGAGAAGGTTCTCTTCGATTCCCTAAGATTTTCGGTACACACCTTTTACAGAAGTTCTGGATGCCCGCTTATGCCTATTGGGTTGGATCGCACTCCTTCCCCGGAGCTGCTGCAGATGGCGCGCTGGTTGGCAGGAGACTTCAGCAACCAAGAGCAAGCCTGGGAAAATCCACCGTTTTTTGCCCAAATCCGAGTGGCCTACCGCCCCTTGCCGGCCCAAGTTTTGGGCGGGATTGGCTTTTATGTGGAGCAAGCCTACAGTGGCCATTTGGAAGATCCCTATCGGCAGGCGGTGGTGGAATTGACTCAGGCAAGCGCTGGGATCGTGATTCGCAACTACCGCCCTCTGGAGCCGCAGCGGTGGCGGGGCTGTGCTCGGGAGAGGGCAGACCAACTGAGTCAACTGAGGGCTGCCGATCTGGCCTATCTAGAGGGGTGTGATGTGCATGTGAAGAGGCAGGGATCCCTCTTCATCGGCGCGACGGAGCCGGGGTGCCGGTGTTGCGTGGTGCGCAACGGCCAAGCCACCTATTTGCAGACCACCTTGCACCTGAGCGAGAGCGAGTTTTGCAGCCATGACCGAGGGATGGATCCCATCACCCACCAGCAGGTTTGGGGAGCCCTGGCAGGCGCTTTTCGCTTCCAAAAGGTAGTCGATTGGCAGGCGGAGCTAATGCTGTAGGCTGCAGCCCATCCAGCCCCACAACTCCACAGTTGACAGCGCTATTGCGCACTCTCCCTCAGCCAGCTTTGTGTACACTGTCCTTGGCCGGGATCCAAATCCCCCAGGTTTGAGCGTGCTGTTTACCGGTTGCAACCGGGCTAGGCTCCTTTTAATTCAGTGTGGGTATTCAATGCAGGCGAGGTCGGGCCCAAAGGATGAGCCACGGTCTGGGTGGGCTTGGCACAGCCCTTGGGGAATGGTGATCGCCCTGGTTGGGATCTTGGCCTTGCTGCTGCTCGGTGCCGGCTGTTCTGGCCAGGGGGAATCTGCAGCTTCCCCCCCTGCGTTGATCCCTCTCCCACCTCAACCGGGAACCGAGTCGATTCCCATGCCGGTGCGTACCCTGGGCAACAGCCGCTTCAAGCTCCTGGGCCTGACAGTGGGGGTGGCCGGGAGCGGAGCTGAGGTGTTACTGGATACCGGCTCGGCAGGTTTGCGCATCATAGCGACAGCAGCAGGTCGCTTTGGCCTGGAGCGGACGGGGATCCCTTCCACCGTGACGTTTGGAGATGGCACGCAATTTATCGGCGTGCTGGCCCGCGCCCCCTTCAGCATAGGCGGGATCCCCAGTCGAGAGCCGGTAACAATTCAGTTGATCGACCAAATCACTTGCGTGGAGCCACTGGTGGCCAACTGTTCCGACAATCTGTTTGGGCCAGGACGGCCTTTTGCTGGGATCCTAGGCACGTCCTTGGATGAGCGCAGCCCCGACCGCGAGCTGTTTAGTCCGCTCACCCGCCTTCCGGGCAATTTCCGCTCTGGGTACATTATTCAAACGGGGGGCTTCAACTCCACCCAGGGCCTGTTCACGGTTGGCCTAACGGCGGCCAACACCGCTGGCTTCAATTTCCGGCAGTTTCCCCAGGTGGGAAGCTTTCCCGATGGCACACCCATCTGGCGGGATGAGGCTTTACAAGTGGCCTACAGCATTAGCAACACTTCCATTCAAAATGCTCTCAGCCCCACCGTTTTTGACAGTGGTTCTTCCGACATTTTTCTCAACGTCAGGCTGTTGGGGGCAGCTCCCTTCTCCACCTCGACCTTGCCCCCCGGCGCTGAATGGCGAGCTGTGCTGGAGGGGGCTTTTGACTACCGCATTCGGGTTGGCTTTCCCATTACGCCCAGCCGGGATCGGATTTTTGTTAACGGCAACCAAGGAGTGCAACTGTTGGGCATGCCACTGTTTTTCAACGCCGACGTTGCCTTTGATATTGAAGGCGGTCGGATCGGCTTTCGCGTGCGTTGAGACAAAGTTGTTTTGAACCATCCCAAACGTTAACGTTGGGTTCAATTGCGGAGAAAAACTTGCCATGTTCGGTCGAGCCTTGAAAACCGGGAACAGCACGCCGCGCAGATGGCCTTGGGTTTGGGGACTGCTGTTGTTGTGTTGGTTGGGGCTAGGTGGGCCAGGGTGGGCCGTGAGCTTAGGGGATCCCTTGCCCGAATGGGCACAGCCCATGCCGGTGGGGCGACAGCGCTTGCGGGGGGTGGAGCAATACCGAGGTCAAGAGCAGATCCGCGCCTATGGAAACGAAGCGGGACGGGTGTTTTGGATTCAAATCCACAATCATTCAAACTTACCCCCGGATTACCGGGAGTACTTGGGCGAATACCAACACTTTCCGGTAGAAGTCGTAGAAGTGGTGCCCTTGCGAGCCCGACGGCTGCGCTTCCGTCAGGGGGATCGCAGTGCTGAGTGGCAGGTGGTGGGCATGAGCGGTCGGTTTCAGGCAGAGGCGATCAGCAGAGATTTGGCTCCGCCAGGGTTGTTTGGAGATCCCTCGTGAAGAGCAGGAGAATTAGAGCTTATCCTAGAGATCCTAGAGAGAAACTTGAAACTAGAGTCTGCCAATGAATTTACTCCAGAAGAAAGTTGAGGTTACTCTTAATCGCTTCTTTGTTAAGAGGCTAACTCAGGAGGATCTCACCTTCTACGGATACCATTGCAAGCCAAACCCTCTCCCCGCTCCGGGGGAAGAGCACAAAGCCCTCGCAAGGGTTTGTAATCAGCTAGGTGTAGTGGCTGTTCCTCTAGAGGGCTGCATTATAGCCCGGGAAAAGGTTGACCCCGATAAACTTAAGACAAAGGACGGGGAACTAGAGGAAATTGGACAGAGAGTTCTAAACTGCACCAATGTCCAAGAAAAAGATGCCCTCGAAAGCTTTGAGCGTAGGAGGCTACGGCTGTGTCTCAAATCTTTGTACTCTGGGAAAACCGAAGTTGAAACATCAGGAGGCAGCTTACTTTGGTGGAAGAAGGAAGAAGTTGATTGTGGAAAGGGTTGGAAAATCCACGAAGGAAGAAGAATAGATGTTGTTGTCAACCAGGACAGTGAGCTGTACATAGAGATAGATGTTCAGTACCATTTCTACACGCCATGGACCTTGCATGAGTGGCTTGAGAACTATCCAGATGTCCCGATCCAGTGGGTCCAGAATACATACGATAAACGCCAGACTTGGGAATATCTGGGTATCCTTTCCAAACAGTCGCCGTGGGAGATTCAATTGCCAGAGCTGAACATGAGTCTAGCGGAGTATCATTTGCAGAAGCACAGTGCACCTAGAGAGGAAGTGGAAAGCTCCTGGGTAGTCGAAGTATCTTCAGGTCGAGGGTGTTTTCCCCATCTGTCTCGAAGGCTATCGCCTGTCTTAACTTTGGAGATGCTGGCCAGCATAGAAGATGCTAGAAATCCTGGTAAAAAAGTCAGTGCTTCGGTCATCGAGCATTTTAGAAAAAGTTTAGAATATAGACTTCAAGAGTCTAAAAAAGTTGCAGAGACTATCATAAGAAGAATCTACAAATCTCCCATTGCTCAAGAGAGAATTCAGCCTCTGAAAATAGAGGGCTATATCCTGCCAAGGCCAAGACTACTGGGTCGCAACAATCAAGCAATCGAGAACCCAGCCAGAGTTAGGTACCAAGGATGTGCAAGAGTTGGCGAGACAAAGTTTGGACTTCTAAATCTTGACGATAATAAACGTGAGTATCCTACTGAGGTTCGCAAGTGCCTACTTGAAGTAGCTAAAAAGAGCGGAGCAAGAGTTGAAATAGACTTTTACGCAACCCGCCAAGATTTGCCTGAAGGCGACCTTGCTCAACAGAGGTTTTGGCAAAGCTGGGCCGACAAAGGGATCAAAACCGTTCTGGTTGTCATGCCCTTGTCGCCTAATGAGCACAAGCAAAAGATCCGCTTGCAAGCACTTCGAGCAGGAATAGCAACTCAGTTTATGATTCCTGGAGCTGACCCCTACAAAGCTCTAAATGTCGTACTAGGACTTCTGTGTAAAGCTGCGTGGCAACCCGTGTTGCTTGAACCCCTCGATCATCCTGAGTGCTCCGAGCTTACCATTGGTTTTGATGTGGGGACGAATCGAGAGCTTTACTACGGAACCTCTGCCTTCGCGGTACTGGCCAATGGTCAAAGCTTAGGCTGGGAGTTGCCCGATATACAAAGAGGAGAAACTTTTTCCGGCGAGGCAATTTATCAAACCGTGTCCAAGCTCGTCAATAGATTCTACAACAAATTTCATCGATACCCTAGAAAGGTTCTTTTGATGAGGGATGGCTTAGTTCAAAGAGGCGAATTTGATAAAACAATTGAGGAACTAAGAAAAGAAAAGATTGCTGTGGATATTGTCGGAGTGCGCAAAAGTGGCACAGTCAGAATGGGAAGAGAGGAAAAAAGAAGCTATAGAGACGCTGAAATGGGCACTGTCATTTTTGACCATGAACGAAGGTCATTTATGCTCGTAACAAGCCAGCCCATTAAGAAGTCCTCGGTGCCAATTGGCAGCGCAAGACCGCTGCGAGTTGTCCATGAACACGGCAACACTCCTTTGGAAGTTCTGGCTATACAAACTTACCATCTCTCCCAGCTTCATCCTGCTAGTGGGTTTCAGCCTTGCAGGCTCCCTTGGGTATTGCACTTTGCCGACAAAAGCAGTAAAGAGTTCCAGCGCATTGGCAACAGCATTTTTAGTGTGCTGCAGAACATAAACCGAGAGAAGTTGATTGCCGTCTAGCCAAGGGAGGGGATCCCCACCTGCCGGCCTTGCTAGGATTGGGGGGGTGGTTGGTGTTGCGGCTATGGTGGAGATGAATGAGGTCTGGAAGACCTTTCTGAGCAATCCTGTTCCGTTCTGTGGCGGTTTTCTCAGCGGCCTCCTGCGTTTGGATGTGAAGCAAGATCCGCTGCGCAGTTGGCTGGAGTCCCAGGGGCTGAGGGTGGAGGAGCCCCCGCCTTCCGGTCGCTCCGACGGCCCCCAATCCATTTCCATTGAATAGGCGTACTCAGTTGGCGGGCAGATCCTAGGGATCCCTTCCGAACGCTTTCTCTCAGGTGTGGGAAGCGCTCTGATCCGGGCACAAGCAGTGGCAAGAAGGGCAACAAGAGCAGGGTTGCGAGGTGAGCTGATGTTCCCTGAACCCTCCCAATTTAGGAAGCGGCAGGGATCCCTTCGAGGCTGGGGCTATCTCGGCGGGGTGGTGTTCCTGGCAACAGGACTGGTCGGTCTGCCGTCAGGGGATCCAGCCGTGGCCCAATCGGATCCCTCTTCTCTTGCCAGCCCTAAGCAGGATCCCCAAGCTTGGCTGGAGCGCTACAACGCCGCTCTAGAGCAATTGCCCCCTTTGCCCAACTTGCAATATCGCCAGCAGGTGCGGGTGGAGGGATCCCAAACCTTCACAGCCACGTTGGATGTGCTCTACCGCCGCGACGGCAGTTGGCAGGCTTGGGTAGCCGAAGGGGATCGCATCCGCCTCTTGGATTCGCGCCAATTGGAAGTGGTGAACCAGTCGGATCTGCTGCAGCTGTACTCGGTGTATGTGAGCCGACCGGAAGCCCTCTTGCCCTCGGTGAGCTTTTACTTGAAGGCGGATCCCAGCCGCTACCGCGTCCTCTCCTCAGAACGGGTGGATTTGGCTGGATCCCCTGTCCAGCACTTGCGTCTAGAGCCCATTCAGGAAGGCCAGTTGCGGGAGCTGTGGCTGGATCCGCAGTCGGGGCTGCCGCGGCAGGTGTTGCTGTTTTTGTCGGGGGTGTGGGGGCAGGCCTATGTCCTGATGGGGTTTACGGCGGTGCCAGCTCCCGAGGGAGGGGAGCGCTACTGGCTGCCGGAGAGCACCCGCATCAATTTGGGCTATGGCTTTTGGACCCTGGAGGGCCTGAACCGCCGCGTGTTCAGGGGATCCCTGTCCATCCAGCATGACTACCAGGACTACCGCATTTTGCCAGAAGGGACGCAGTTGCGCTTTTTGCCTTCGCAGCCGCCGGTGGATGCGCCGCCGGTGGTAGCCGGCCTGCCGGGGAGCGCTCCTCAAGCGGAGTTGGGAGATGTGCGGGCCTTGGGAGTGGATGAGCAGGGCAACCAGCAGTTCAGCATTGGCCTGGGCCGGCGCTCCAGCCCGGACAATTCCTTGGAAGACCGAATCGTTGCTTTCAACCTAACCCGACCCACCAGCCGCAACGCCCTGACCCAAATCGATACTTTAGCTCTTTTGCCTCTGGGGAATGGCCAGTTGCCCATCTATCTCTTCCAATTCGACACCGGTCGTCCCCTCTCGCCCCTGCAGGGGGTGGAGCGCCCGCGGGTGGATCCCAATGAGGTCTTCGCTCCTAAGCCGCCAGCCATCAAACTCTTTGGAGATTAGCTCCCCAATGCTGATAGATGCTGCCTATGGGGTGATCCCCATCCTGCCCCACCCACCCGTCCAGGAAGCTCCCAGACTGGGCTCTTCTCATTTGTATCTGCTCATCCAGCACCAGAAGGGGCATTGGGCTTTCCCAAAAGGGCACAAGGATAGCTCCGAAAGCGACCTGGAGGCGGCGCAGCGAGAATTGCGAGAGGAAACCGGCTTGACCGACTACCAGCTTCTGACCCTGCCCGGCCAGTCTGACCCTCTGACGCTGCAGGAAGCCTACACCTTTACGGATCCAGAGGGGAACCGAGTGGCCAAAACCGTTACCTACTACGTGGCCTTGCTGCCGCCCCAATTTCCTCCCCCTGAGCTACAGGTGCAACCAGAGGAGGTGGCCGCCTACCGCTGGTGCTCCTACCCCGAAGCCTTGGAGCAGATCAGCTTTGAAGAAAGTCGGCAACTGCTGCGCCGCTGCCAAGCCCACCTGGAGCAGCTTTGGAAATTGGAGAAGACCTAAGTTCCGTATTTTTACGGAAGAGGTTTATCGGGGTTACCTTTATCTTGTCTTGCAGGCTTTCCGTGGGAAGTTCCCGAGTAAGAAAGCCAGCAGACAATCTGAGGGCTAGCCTTCACCTTTAGAGATTGGCTGATGAGCAATAGTCATCGATCTCCCCAGGAGGAGAGTTTTTCTGAATACGGATTGAACGCTGAAACTGCCTTTGAGTTCGTGCAGCCTTGGCCGTCTTGTTGGGCTTGGCTCATCTAAAGATCTCGTCTGGGTCAGGGCTGGGCTTGAACTGTATTCTGGAAAGCATTTTTTCACCGGCTTGTGGGGTAGCTAAGACTTCAGTCGTGTCATCAACCTCAGCGCAGGAAATTGTCCGAGCACGTCCTCTCGACCCATGAACCGTCCCCCCGTCTGTACAGAAGTCTCGGCCCATCTGCTGAACGCAGAGGTCAGCTTCACAGGAGTTGTTCGGTATTTCAGTGCCTTGGACAAAGGGGAGGGGCTGGGCACTTGGTCATTGGTGTTTCACCAAGGTCGCCTGGGGTTTGCTCACCACAGCTTGGAGCCCTTGGAGCGCTTGGATCGCCACCTGCGTCGGCTCAGCCATCAAGTCTTTTCTCTGACTCGCCAAAATTGCCTACGCATCCATCGGCAGGTGGAGGCGCTATTGGCTCAGGAGACTGGGCCTCTACCTGCAGACCTTCTGGGGCTGAGTTGGATGGTAACGGAGCAACTGCTGCCTTGGGAAGCTGCGCGCAGGTTGAATGCTTGGATCGGCGAGGAGGTGCTGCAAAATCTGTTGCTGGTTCCAGGGGGCTTTCAGCAGGAGATCATCCCACTGGACAACGTGCCCACCCTGGGCCAGTGGGATGGGGGATCCCTGCTCGACCTGATCCAAAAGCGGCTACGGGCATGGCAATCTTTGGGGCCTGAGATCACCTCCCCCTACCAACGGCCCTACTTTGCCAGCCGGGCCCAGGCAGAACGCCTTCCCGCCGAGCAACAGGAACGGCTAGGCCGGTTACTGAAGGGGTTTAGCTTCCGCCAGTTGAGCGCCCTTCTCGATCAAGACGACCTCCAGATCGCTCGCCGCCTACATCCTCTGGTCAAAGCCGGTATCCTTGTCCTGCGGGATCCCCAGCCCCCCTTTGATCGGCTGCCCAAAACCTACTCGGCCAAGCTTGAGACAGAATCACAGCCCTCAGAAACTCCCACCGTCCCTCTTCACCTGGCCAACGGGCTTGCAGATCTAGGCCCATCTCCCCAAGCCTCGAAAACCTGGATTGTGGCCTGTATTGACGACAGCGAAGCCATGCTCAGCGAGTTGCAGCGGTTGTTGGAAGGGCACAACCTGGTCATTCACACCATCAGCGACTCTTTGAAAGCCCTGATGAAGCTGACCACCCTCAAGCCAGATTTGATCCTGCTGGACGTGGGTATGCCCAACGTGGATGGCTACCAATTGTGCAGCCTCATCCGCAAATCCTCCGTGTTAAAGGATGTGCCGGTGGTGATGGTCACAGGCCACAAAGGTCTGATCGATCGGGTGAAGGCGCGCCTGGCCGGTGCCACCGATTACCTGACCAAGCCCTTTCGGCAGGAAGAATTGCTGCAGATGGTGTTTCGCTATCTCAGCTAGGGATCCCTCTAAAGGTTCGTCGAAAAAGAGATAAGGAGATGTCGATCATGGTGAAAGTTCTTGTGGTGGAAGATGTGGCCTCGGAGCGACAGCTCATCAGCGATTACCTCCGCTCAGAAGGCTATCAGGTGGTAGCGGTGGCCAACGCCCAAGAGGCATTGCAGCAGATCCGCAACGACAAACCCGATGTGGTGCTGACGGACTTGGTCATGGAAGGCATGAGCGGGCTGGAATTGTGCCGCCAAATCAAGAAAAACCCGGAAACCCAAAAGTTGCCCGTTGTGGCCTGTACTTCTAAAAATCAAGAGCTGGACAAACTCTGGGGCATGAAGCAAGGGATCGATCTTTATCTGACCAAGCCTTTTACCCGCGAAGACATTTTGCGGGCCGTGAAATCAGTAGTGCTCAGCCCGAGCTCATGATTTTTGCCACTCCTGTCCTTGCTGAGCTGCGCCTCCAGTTAGGATCCCTGTGATTATCACGAATTGTTCTTAGGAGATGTCTTAGAATTGGCAGAGCGAGAACGGCAATGGCGGTAGCTTTCTCCCCACACAGCCCTACTTCTACCCGTACCGGCGAGCTGTACTTACATCTACAGTTGGGGGTAGACTGTCGGGCCCTTTTGCCCATGGCATTTGCCCAGGAAGCTCTAATTGTTGGCCCGCACCACTTTACCCTTCTCCCCAACCAGCCCGCATGGGTGCTGGGCTTGTTCAACTATCGCAATCGCATTCTCTGGGGACTGGATCTGCCGCAATTTCTCGGCCTAGAGCCCTTGGACTTTGGGCAGCCCGAACACCACTTGGTGGTGATGCGCCCAGAATTTGGGGGCTCTGCATCGCCAGTGCGAACAGGCTTGGGCCTGGCAACCCAACACGTGAAAGGAGTAGCTCGAGTGCCCGCCGAGGAGATCCAACCCTTAACAAAAGCCCAGGCAGCACAAAACAACTTTCGACTGGAGAACTTTTACGACTCTTGCAAAGGGCTGGTGTTGGAAGGGGATGAGCCTCTCTGGGTGCTCGACCCTCTTGCCATTGTCCAAAAGCTCAACTCAGTTGATTCCTCGGCAAACCCTTGATCTTGGCGACCTTTTCCCCGACTTACCCTCACTTAAAGGCAAAATTCTATGGTTTCCTTCCGTCCCCTCTTTCTCAGGCCTGCTCCATCTTCCCGGCCCCAACGCAAAGTCGCGGGATCCCGCCTGGCCCTGGCAATCAGTTTTCCTCTGGGCATCAGCTCCCTGCTGTTTGCCGTCTCTGCCGGCAACGTAGCCCGCACCTACTTCGAGTTCGAGCCGGCGATCTCGCGGCAGTTCACCCTGCAAAACCTGAGCGATCAGGTGATCTATTTGGATGAAGTCTTGACCATGTCTGCCCGCATGGCCGCTGCCAGCGGGGATCTGTCCTGGGAAGAGCGCTACAACATCCATGTCCCTCAGTTGGATGAGGTGCTGGCGGAGATTCAGCAATTGGATCCCGCCTCTTACGAAGCCTATGCAGCCAAAACCACAGCAGCCAACATCAAGCTGGTGGAGTGGGAAGTGCAGGCTTTTGATCTGATTCGGGCCGGCGAGCAGGAACGGGCTTTCAACTTGCTGCACAGCCCTGAGTACGAAGAGCAAAAGCGCATCTACGCCGAAGGGATCAACCAAACCCTGGAGGCCATTCGCAGCAACATTCAGGCCAGGGTCCAGCTTTACGAGCAAGAGCTGCTGCAGGCTTTGATCTTTTCCGGCATCAGCTTCCCGATTCTGCTGCTGAGCTGGGGGATCATTTTGATCCTGGTGCGCAACTTTGTGCGGGAACGCAACGCCACCTACGAGCGACAAGTTTCCGACACCCGACTGGCCCAGCGGTTTGCCGATATTGCCCGGATTCGCCAAGAGCAAGAGCTGATCGATCCCCTAACTGACTTGTTGGGCGAGATGCGCCAGCGCTTCGGTGCCGAACGAGTGGCCTTCTATCGCTTGACCGCTCCCGAAGAGGCGCAGGTTATCGCTGAATCTCACGACAGCCGCCTGCCCGACACCTTGGGCACCCTCCTCCGCAGGATCCCGGCTCCGATCCAGCAGGCTCTCCACGGCGGGCAAGTTTACGCTTTTGGCCCGGTGCCTAGGCCAGATCTGGGCGCCGACTACCTGCAGAGGCTGGCCACAGCCCAACTGAAAGCCGAGATGATAGCGCCGGTGGTGCGTGGCGATGAGCTTTACGGTTTTTTGGCAATAGGCCGCGCCCAAAGCCAGAGCTGGTCTGACGAAGAACAGAAAACCTTGGCAGAGCTGGCCAACCGCCTGGGTCAAGCTTTGGGTAACCTGGGGGCGCTGGAGCAAAAAGCCGTGGCCGCCCAGGAACGGGAGCGGTCGGAAGCGCTGCAAAGAGAGCTGCTGCAGCTTATCAGCGAGGTCACAGAAGCCTCGCGGGGGGATCTCACGGTGCGGGCGCAGCTAACAGCCGGACAAGTTGGCATCATGGCGGACTTTTTCAACGTCATTATCGAGAGCTTGCGCGACATCGTGATTCAAGTGCAGCAGGCCGCCGGTCAAGTCAACCAATCCATTGGTCGTGACGAGGCAGCCATTCGCGAGTTGGCCGAAGCCGCTCTCCGACAGGCCACCCAAATCGAAGAGACCTTGCGCTCTGTCGAGCAAATGACGCTCTCAATCGAGGAGGTAGCCGATAAAGCCCAACAGGCCGCCACCGTTGCCGAATCTGCCGCCGCCACGGCCATCAACAGCAGCTTGACTATGGATCGCACAGTGCAAAACATCCTGCAACTGCGGGAAACGGTGGCCGAAACGGCCAAGAAGGTGAAGCGGCTGGGGGAATCTTCCCAGCAGATTTCCAAGGTGGTGTCCTTGATCAACCAGATTGCGCTGAAAACCAACCTCTTGGCGGTGAACGCCAGTATCGAGGCAGCCCGTGCCGGCGAAGAAGGGCGAGGTTTTGCGGTGGTCGCCGAGGAGGTCGGGGCACTGGCGGCCCAGTCGGCAGAAGCCACCCGCGAGATCGAGCGCATTGTGGAAGGGATCCAACGGGAAACCGGCGAGGTGGTACAGGCGATGGAAACCAGCACCGGCCAGGTGGTGGAGGGAACCCGCTTGGTGGAAGCAGCCAAGCAGAGCCTGGGACAAATTGTGGAAGTCTCGCGGCAGGTGAACCAGCTCTTTCAGGCCATTGCCCGCTCCACCGATGCCCAGGCAGATGCATCTCAAACGGTGCGCCAGTTGATGCAGCAAATCGCCAACATTGCCGCCCAGACGGCGGCAGCCTCGCAGCAGGTGGCCAACTCTCTCCAGGCTACGGTGGCGGTTGCCCGTCAGTTGCAGACTTCTGTGTCCACCTTCAAGGTGGGGGAGGCGGTTTAGCATGGGGCCGAATCCCACTTCCCTT
Organism: Thermostichus sp. MS-CIW-25; assembly: GCF_054060015.1. Lineage (NCBI taxonomy): Bacteria > Bacillati > Cyanobacteriota > Cyanophyceae > Thermostichales > Thermostichaceae > Thermostichus > Thermostichus sp. MS-CIW-25. The sequence continues at coordinate 98,143 of NZ_JBSSCS010000002.1, read as the reverse complement.
GACCCACGCGAGTGGCAGGTTAGGCTGCAGTTTTTGGACGAAGCCCAGGCTTACCTCGACACCCTGGAGGCAGGGGTGTTGGGCCTGGGATCCCAGAGTTTGGATCGCCCCCGTTTGGATCGCTTGCTGCGGGCTGCTCATTCCATCAAGGGCGGGGCGGCCATGATGGGCTTTCCGGTGCTTAGCGACTTGGCCCATCGCCTGGAAGATGGTTTCAAGATCTTGCAGGTGGATCCCCAAAAAGCCGACCCCGCAGTGGAGCGCAACCTCTTGGCGGCGTTGGATTGCATGCGCCAAATAGCCCAGCAGCACCGCCAGCAGCGGCTTTTGGACGAATCTTGGCTGGCAGAGCGGGTGCAGCCTCTTTTCGATCAATTGCGAGAGCAGTTGGGAGAGTTGCAGCCTGAGGACAACGTCCAAGTCCTGGCAGCAGAGGCCGGGGGCGATATGCGGGTGCTGCTGTTTGCAACCGAGGTGGAGGCCTGTCTGCAGCGGTTGGAAGGTGTGCTGGCCCACCCCGAGCAGCCCTGTTTGCGGGAGGAGTTTCTCATTGCTGCCCAAGAGCTGGGGGCGCTGGGGGAAATGTTGGATCTGCCTGCCTTTGCCACCCTGTGCGGCTCAGTAGTCCAAGCTCTGGAGACGCTGCCGCCAAATGCCAAGGAGCAGGTGTTGCCCGTTGCTCAGGCGGCTTTACAAGCTTGGCGACGCTCGCAGGCCCTGGTGCTGGTCGGTCAGGTCGCTCTTCTCCCCAGCTCCTGGGATCCGGCAGAGCCTCCAGTTTCCCCCCCGCCAGAAGCCCCTCCCCCTGCAATGGCAGGAGCCACCGAGCTGCCGGATTCGATTCCAGCCGGGGCCAAAAGCGCTGCCGAGATGCTACGGGTGCCGGCTCGCCCTCTGGAACAGTTGGGGGAGCTGTTGGGAGAGCTCATAGGGGAGCGCAACCGCTTAAACAGTCGCCTGCAACGGCTGCGGGAGCTGGTCAGCTTGTTCAAACGGCGGGTTCGCACTCTAGAAGAAACCAACAGCCGCCTGCGCAGCAGCTACGACCGCGTCGCTGCCACCGTGCCTGCTTCTGTGCTCTTGAAAAAAGAAGGGGATCCCGGCCTGACCTTGGCCGATACCTTTGACCTCTTGGAGATGGATCGCTATGGAGAGATGCACCTGCTGACCCAAGAGGTGATGGAAACCGTTGTGCAAATTGATGAGGTAACCCACGATATCGACACCACCCTGCAGGAGACCGAAGGCAGCGCCCGCCAGCTCAGCCGCCTCTCCAGGCAAATGCAAACCCGTCTCGACCAGGTGCGCATGCAGCCTCTATCGGATTTGACGGATCGCTTCCCCAGAGCGCTGCGGGAGCTGAGCTTAGCCCATGGCAAGCCCGTGGAGCTGCGGGTCTTGGGGGGATCCACCCTAATCGAGCGCTCGATTTTGGAGGCCTTGGCGGATCCCTTGTTGCACTTGGTGCGCAACGCCTTTGACCACGGCATCGAGGCTCCAGACACCCGCCTGGCCCAGGGCAAGCCGGCCAAGGGCCTCATCGAAATTGCCGCCAGCCAACGGGGCAACCGCACTCTGATCACGGTGCGAGACGATGGGGCAGGGATCTGTCTGGATAAAATCCGGGCCCGCGCCTTGCAGATAGGGTTTTCCGCTGCCGACCTGGCTGAGGCCAGCTCCCAGGAGCTGCTGGAGTTGATCTTCCAGCCGGGCTTCAGCACCGCCGAGCGAGTCAGCGAGCTATCTGGACGGGGAGTGGGTCTAGACGTGGTACGCACCAACCTGCAACGAATTGGCGGCCAGGTGCAGGTGGAATCTTGGCCGGGACGGGGCACGCTGTTTACCCTCACTCTGCCCGTTTCTTTGAGCGTCACCCGCGTGCTGCTGACAGAATGCCAGGGGTTGATGTTGGCTTTTCCGGCCAACGCAGTGGAAGAATTGCTTATCCCCCCGCAGTTGCCTGCCGATTCCTTTCTCTGGGAAGGGGAGCAGATCCCTTTAATTCCTGTGGGCCACTGGTTTCGCTTCGCGCGCTGGCAGCCTCGCCGGGAAATTGACGAGACCCCCCTTCTCGACCGACCTGTGGTGCTGCTGGTGGTAGAAGACAACCGGCCCTATGGCCTGTTGGTGGATCGCTTTTGGCGGGAGCAAGAGGTAACTCTGCGCCCGGTGGAGGGAGGTCTGCCTCTGCCGTCGGGATTCTCCGGCTGTACGGTTTTGGCCGATGGGCGAATCGCTCTTTTCGTGGATCCGCCTGCCCTCTTGAGCTGGCTGCTCGCCCAGCGGGATCAGCCCTGTCAGTCGGCAAGGGATCCCCTTCCCCAGCCCAGGTTTGCCGCCCAGCCCACCCTGCTGGTGGTGGAAGATTCGGTCAACGTGCGCCGCTTCTTGGCCATGACCCTAGAAAGAGCAGGGTTCCGGGTTGAACAGGCTCGCGACGGACAAGAGGCCCTCGAGCACTTGCAGAGAGGAATTCCCATCCGAGCGGTGATTACCGACATTGAAATGCCGCGGCTGGATGGCTTTGGCTTGCTGGCCCAGATTCGTGCCCACCCCCTGTATGACCAGCTTCCCGTGGTCATGCTCACCTCCCGCAGTGGCGAGAAACACCGCCAACTGGCCCAGCGGCTGGGAGCCAGCGCCTACCTCTCCAAGCCCTTCCAGGAACAGGAGCTGATCCAAAAGCTGCGGCAACTGCTGCAACCAGCCTCTTCGGCACCTTCCACCGGCGTTTTGATGGCGAGGTAGTCCATGCCCCTGCTTTCCCCTCTGCGCCTGCGTCGTCTGGCTCGGCAAGAACAACTGAGAAACCGGCAGACCTTGATTACTTTCCAACTGGGCTCCTACTGCTTCGGCCTCCCTGTTGATCGGGCGCGGCGAGTTTTTAGCTGGGCAGAGTTTCAGCTTGCTCAGGAGGGCGGCCCCCAGCTTTTGGATACCGGTCGTTTGTTGCTGGGCCGAGGGATCCCTTTTCAACCGGAAGGGGTTATTCTGTTGCAGCCAGGCAGTTCTGAGGACGGATTGTCCGACCAGATCGACAACCCAGAAACAGGGGCTCTGCCCATTCCCACTCAGCCCCTCCTGCGCCGCCTGACATCCTCCCAGTTGCAGCCTCTCCCCAGCCGCTATGCAGCTCAGGCCCGCCAAAGGGGTATTGTGCAGTGGATCCCGCCAGCCGAAGGCCAGCTCCCCCTGTTGGTGTTCGACCCTCATCTCTGGCCTGCCTGTTCTTGAGAAGGGAGAAGGGGCAGTTGCAGCTCTGGATTCTCCACGCGGGTTAGCTCCCAGCGAAAGGGCTCCCCACCCCGTCGCTGCCAATTCAATTGGAAGGGTTGCTCCAGCGCATTCACCTGATCTCGCGTCAGGTTGGCCAAGGGGCCGCCGGATCCCTCGATCACAAACCAGAGAGTGGCCTGTCCTTGGCGACTGGGATCCCCTAGGTCGAGCTGCACCTGCAGCGCTTGGGGTTGGAGGCGCAAGCGAAAAAATTGGCCGAAGATCTCGCGGCTGTAGGCCAGCGCCCGCTGCTTGTTCAGGCCCCAACCATCGCTATAGGCCTCAGATACCAACATCTCCACCTGATCCCAGTTGCGCTGCTCCACCGCCCGCAGCAATCTCTGGGTGTGGGCCCGGATTTGCCGCTCGGGCCGCCCGTAGTGCCAAAAGGCGCCCCCTGCGATGGCCAAAACGACGGATCCCACCACCCCCCAGCGCAGCCAGGGGGGAAGGGGTGAAGGGGGAGAAGAGACAGAAGCAGACAAGGGATCCCTCTTGGGCTGCTCCCTCTAGCCTAAGGGATCCACATGTGAGAAGATCAAAGTCCCATCCCCAAATCTGTGCAGCCTTTGCCGGTCACAGCACGCTCCCGAAATTTAGCCAACCGGTCATGACCAAGTCCACCGACCGCCTGCTGCTGGAGTTTGAGCAGCCTGTTGCCGCCCTAGAACAACGGATTCAGGAAATTCGGGCCTTGGCAGAAGAAAACGACATCGATGCTTCTGAGCAGATTCGCCAATTGGAAGCCAAAGCCGAAGAGCTGCGCCGCGAGATCTTCAGCCAGCTCACGCCAGTAGAACGGCTCCAGGTGGCCCGTCACCCCCGCCGCCCCACCACCCTGGATTACGTACAGACCATCTGTGACGACTGGTTTGAGCTGCACGGGGATCGCCACGGCCAGGACGATCCAGCCATTGTGGGCGGGTTGGCCAAGCTGGGGGAGCAGCCGGTGATGATCCTCGGCCACCAAAAGGGCCGCGACACCAAAGACAACATCCACCGCAACTTTGGGATGCCCAATCCCGCCGGCTACCGCAAAGCCCTGCGGCTAATGGAACATGCCCACCGCTTCGGCCTGCCCCTGCTCACCTTCATCGATACGCCGGGGGCTTACCCAGGCGTTAAGGCGGAAGCCGAGGGCCAAGGAGAGGCCATTGCCACCAACCTGCAGACCCTTTTCCGGCTGGAGATCCCCATCATCTGCACTGTCATCGGCGAAGGGGGATCGGGCGGAGCCTTGGCCATTGGGGTGGGCAACCGCATCCTGATGTTCGAGCACGCCGTCTACTCCGTGATCTCGCCGGAAGGCTGCGCGGCTATTCTCTGGAAGGATGCCAAGAAGGCTCCCCAAGCGGCGGCAGCCCTGCGCATTACCGCCCAAGACCTGCTGCAACTGGAGGTGATCGACGAGATCCTGCCAGAGCCGGTCGGCGGCGCCCACCGCGCGCCCTTGGAAGCTGCTCAAACCCTCAAAGAGGCTCTTCTCAGGCATCTCAAGGAACTTTCTAGCCTGAGCGGGCGAGAATTGCGCGAGGAGCGCTACCAAAAGTTTCGCCGCATGGGAGCGTTTCTGGAGCTTTCTGAATAGACTTATGCATCCCTGATTTATAGTCGTTTCAGATTAGGGTGAGACACCTGGGCCATTGATCGCGCCAGCGGGACGGAGTCCTTGAAAAGCCTTTTGGCCCCCTGCATTATTGCTCTGCAACGCCGATGCGACCAACATTTTAGGCGCGGGTGCAGTGTCCTGGTTTGAACTGAAATGACTATATTTGGGGTTTAATTTGGGGTTTATTCGAGGGGAGAGGCCCTTTAGGAGCTGCTCTGGGATAAACTTCCGAAAGCACTCCGCGCCCTCAACCTGACCAAGAGGGGGCTAACTGATACATTTACGCTGAACACTGCTGAACATCACCGTTCAACTATGCAGCGATAGCATTCTGTTTGTTTCCATTCGCGTTAGCGGGACGGAGTCCAAACAGAATGGCGGTATCCCGCAAAGCTTTGAGTAGAATACCCAAAGCGCAGTTTCCGTGTCGTCTTACTACCAATTTTCTGCTTTGCTTTGGCTACCATGCTGGCAGACTCGAAAGTAAACAGAAAGATCAACTGGTAGTAATCCGTACTGAACATATTATACATTATTTTCAGTATAGTTGAGCTTATTATTGACTAGAGTCATGCTCCTACCAGGTTACCCGATCCCGCAGTTGCTCAATCCGGGCTGGGCCAATGCCATTGACCCGTTGCAGATCCTCCAAAGAGGAGAAGGGGCGGGCCTCGATAATGCGCTGCGCCAGGGCGGGGCCAATGCCGGGCAACTGTTCCAGCTCCGCCGCCGTGGCCGTATTCAGGTTAACGCGAGGGGATCCCCCAGGAGACGCCACCGGAAAAGCAACCGACGGGGAAGGGGATCCCGCCTCAGGAGGAAGAACGACCTCGACTTCCAGCAGCTCCGGCTCCGGTTCAGGCAAGGAAGCGGCAACGGGGACGGGGTTGGGGCAGCGACGGGACGCCTCTTCTGCCTGCTGTTGCAAGCGGCGGCTGGGGCCAAAACGGGCCTCGGCCATCAGCCGGTCGAACTCCCGCACAAAGTGATCCACCACTCGGCCATTGCGGATGATCAGGAAGTTTTCGTCGTTGAGGTGGTTGGCCGAGACCGACCAGTTGTTGGATCCGGTGATCACCGTGGCCTGAGGAGTGCCGGGATCGATGATGGCAAACTTATGGTGCAGCTTATCGCCGGGGGCGAGGTTGGGTATGCCTACAGACTGGGCCGGCAGCGTCCAGGGCAGGCGCGCCGCCTCCACCTGGCACTTTTCGTCGGGGAGCAACAGCCCCCACATCTCCAGGGTGCGGCTGTAGTCGCGGAAGGCAAAGCCGGGATCGAACACCCCGCGGATCTCCACGTTACGCTCCTGGCGCAGTTGCCTGAGCTGGTTGGCAATGCCCGGATCCGTAAAGACGAACAGAGCCAGATCCACCTGTCGCCGGGCTTGGGCCAGGGCGGCGGCGATGATGCCGTTGGAGGTGGCTTCGTAGGGCAGGGAGCGACTGGCAGGAGAAAAGTGAACCCCCACAATGGCATCGCCAAGGTACACCGTTTCCAGGGGACGCTTGAGCTTTTGCACGCCGAAGCGGCTATCCGGCAGGCCGCCAGGACCATCGCCCCACATGAGATCAAATTCCTCGGTGTAGAGGCGGGCCAGCTCGGGGCTATCCAGCAGCAGCAGGTGATTGGCATTGCCGACGCTGTCGGGGGCATCAAAGTCCCCGTGAATATCAGAGAGGGTGAAATTGGCCGAGCCGGTCAAGACTTTCTGCCCGTCGATCACCACAAATTTGTGGTGCATCAGGCCGCTGCCCTTGGAGCCATCGGCGGTATCATCCAGCCAGGGCACCCGCCCCCCATCCAGCAAGGCGTACACATCTCGGCTGGCAATCTCCTCGGGAGAAAACCGTCCATCGCGGTTCACATCCACCAGGTTGCGGTACTCCTCGAACTTGCTGCGGCTGCGCTCGTCCAGCGCCCGCACTTGGTCAGGGGTGAGCTGGTGCCAGGCTCGCACGTAGGTGTTTTCAGTAATAAAACGCACAGGGATCCCCGCCTGCCGCCGCTCCACCAGAGCCTGGGCAATCAGGGGTAGGTTCAGCTCCTGCACGGCAATATCCACCGACTGCCGAGCGGAGCGAATCTGGGAAATGATGAACTCTTCCAGGTTGTAGCCATACCATAGCGGCGGATTTGGCGATAGGGATCCCGATAGGTGCTCTCGCGGCTTTGGTTGAACACCACCCGGATGCGGGGGTGCTGCGGCAGAGGGGCCAGGGTGGGCAGCTCCGGCTCTTGGGGGTAGGCTCTGGGCCGAGGACCCACCCAGTAGCCGATCAAGACCAGAACGAGAAGCAGAGCAACCCAGGGCAGCCAGCGGCGGAGTTGCCGCAACCACGACGGGATCCCGTTCATGGCCTTTCTCCTCTCCAGCAATCACACCCCCAGGATACCGAACTTTATCGCAGCCACTTCTACGCGAAGGCGATCCCTGCTCTGCTCTACAGCTAACCGTGCGAGAGCGGCTGCTACCCCTAAGATGATGACAAATGTTTTAGAGTATTAACTTTTGTTATGAACTACAAAGCCCTCACCCTTGGGCTGACGGCGGCTGCTTGCTTAGCCTTGGTAGGCTGTGCCAGTTCCAGCAGCGATACGGCCATTGCCCCGCCGACGCCTACCCCAACTCTCTCTCCCAGCCCTACGCCGCTGCCCAACCTCGTCGCCGTTGCCGCCGCCAACCCCGACTTCAGTACCTTGGTGACGGCCCTGCAGGCAGCGGGCTTGGTGGGGACTTTGCAGCGGGAAGGTCCCTTCACGGTATTCGCTCCCACCAATGCTGCTTTTGCCGCTTTGCCCCCTGGCACGGTGGAATCTTTGCTGCGACCTGAGAACCGGGCAGAGCTGGTGCGCATTCTCACTTACCACGTGGTTCCTGGCTTGGCTCCTTCCAGTGCCCTCAGATCCGGCCAGCAGGTAACGACTTTGCAGGGATCCCCCGTCACCGTCACGCTTCTTGAGGGCGGACGGATTCGCATCAACAACGCCAACGTGATCGCCGCGGATATTCAAGCTTCCAACGGCATCATCCACGTCATCGATGCAGTCTTGATCCCGCCGCGTTAGGAATTGGGCCACCACTTCGGGCATCATAGAAGCATCGAGATCCAGCACTTTATTGGGGAGATTCAGCGTGGAGCGGCCTAAGTGGGTAGCAATCGTTACAGGGATCCTGGCCATTGCTCTGGGGGTGGGCTACTTGCTGCTGGCACAGCTGTTGGATTATCGCGGGGGCGAGTTTTTGCCGGCACCGCTGGAGCCGCCGGCGATTTTGGGAGAGGGGATCCCTGGCTCATTGGGCCGGTTGAGCTGAGGGCGCTTTTGACTCCCCGCTCCCTTCTCTGGTCTCTTGCTCAGCTACTTCTCAGCAAAGCTCTCGACAAAAAAGCTCTCGACAAAACTGTATGCTCAGCTACAGCAAGCCCTATGCTGGAGAAGCGACTCGGATGGCTCAGCAATTTTGGGTTGCTTGATTTGAAGATTTGGGCAGGCTGTGGGTTGGGATGGTGTTGTCGCGCTCCACTTGGGTGTGGTTATGGGCAGGGCTGGGTTTGGCGGCCCTGAGCCAATATCTGCAGTGGGTTGGCGGGATCTACAGCTTCGTGGCTCCCCACTCCGAGCCTCTTGCGGATCTGGTGGTGGGCGCCATCCTTGGGGGGACAGCAGCAGCAGGTCTGGCAGCGCGCCATTGGTGGCAGCAGGCTCGCCGACGGCAAAGTGCTCCAAGTCAGCGGACACAACCGCTGCGGCGGGTTAAGTTAACTCGGAATCAGGTGCAAGCCGATCTGGAAGATGCCGATCGCCTGATCCAGAAGCTGCAGAATGACATCAGTCGCCGTGCCCTGCGTGCCAAGCTGCAAGAGATCAATCAGCGGCTTAACCAGGAGGAATTGCATCTGGTGGTGTTCGGCACCAGTTCCGCCGGCAAGACCTCGTTGATCAATGCCTTGATGGGCCGACCAGTGGGCGAAACAGCCCCCACCCTGGGCACCACCCAGCAGGGATCCATCCACACCTACCAATTGGAGGGCTGGAACGGCCCCATTTCCCTTACCGACACACCTGGGCTGCTGACGATTGGGGGAGCAGGTGAAGCGGAAGCCCGCGCCCTGGCCCAGAAGGCGGATCTGCTGATCTTGGTGGTGGCCGGAGACCTGCTGGCTTCGGAATATGCCGAAATGCTGGAGTTGGCCCGGCTGGGCAAATCCGCCATCCTGGCCCTCAACAAAACCGATCAGATGCTGCCGGAGGATGTAGAGACCATCTTGGCCCATTTGCGCCGACGCACCGCCGGTGTTATCCCTGCCGAACAGGTGGTGGCCATCGCCGCTGATCCAGAGCCCCTCAAGGTTCGCTACTACTCCGAAGATGGCTCTGTGTGGGAAACTTGGGAGCCGCAGCCCCCCGAGACAGAGGCCCTCATTCAACAAATGGCTCACCTGCTGCAGCAGAAGGGATCCCACCTGCGCTTGGCCAATGCTCTGTTGCAAACCCGAACCTTGACCGAAGCTGCCCAACAGGCCCTACAGGAGGAGCGCTGCCAGCAGGGTCGTCAGATCGTGGAACGGATGCAGTGGGCCACCGCTGCTGCCCTGGCGGCAAACCCTCTTCCTGCTTTGGATGTGCTGGCAGGAGTAGCCATTCAGGCGCGCATGATTGGGGAACTGCACCAGGTGTTTGACCGACGCATTACCTTGCGCCGGGCCCAGCAAATTGCCCAGAGTTTGGCGCAAATGGTGGTGCAACTGGGGGGGCTGGAGCTGGCTACTCAGGCTTTGGGCTCTCTGCTCAAGGCCAGCCCCTTGATGGTTATGGGGATCCCCCTGCAGGCAGTGACGGGGGCCTATCTGACACGGGTGGCGGGGCTCAGTTACCTAGAGTGGCTGTCCTCTGGGGATCCCTGGCAAGAGGAAATCCTGCAAGAGCGGGTTAGGCAGCAGCTCCAAAACCGTCATCCTCTGGCCTTTCTCACCCAACTGGCCCGCCAAGCCCATTCCAATAGCTAGTCGAAGCATCCATCTTTTCGCCGCCGCAGGCCCAACCTATCCCGTTCTCCGCCCGCCGCAGAAAATCCATTACACTGAGTACAGCTTTTTCTAACTTAACTTTGTAGAAGTTCTGTAGATTAGCAGGCTCCAGGTCACACAAGAGAGAACATTTGTACCAGCCATACTCAGTGTTGCCGGAAAAAGTTGCACAATTTGTTAATCACAAGTCAAGCCCAGTCCATCATTTTGTAGTCTGCTGCCCTAAACTGGCTCCGTTTGCGCCTTATGTCTTCCATCAACCCGACCTTGCCCATTCAGTGGATCGACGCGGATTCGGGAGAGGTGGTGGAAGAATGCCCTTGGGAGAGCAGTCCCCATCCGGGCACCTACGTCCAACTGGCAGAGCAGCACTACCTAGTTCTGGAAAAGCGTCATTCCTACCGGCTCCGGCAAGGCAAATACCACCTGTGTGGGATCCGCGCCCTGGTGCGTTCGGTCACCCCACCTCAGGAAGTGGGAAGGTTCCTGGGGGATCCCTCCTGTCGGTTTAATGCTCACTCGCCCTTGCTGCGTTGTGCCGTCAACCCCAGCGGGCCCTGTCAGGGCTGCCCCCACTACGAGTCGGCCCCGCGTTGCTAGCCCTCCAGCTCCAGAGCCATGACCTGGGTGAGCACACGGTTGGTGTTTTCGCGAAACTCAGCCACGCTCACCCGCCCCAACAAATACACAGCCAGCAACATCACCGCCGCCTCCACCCCAAAGACGGTGGCATAGGCAAGCACTGAAGAAGTGGGGAAGAGAATGCGCCCCAGATCGAGCAAAGCCCCGCCGAGCAAGGTGGAAACCGCCTGGGACATGGCCTGGGCCAGACCCCAAGCCCCGATAAAGGTGCCTGCCGTCTCCGCTGCCGTCAAGTCCAACATGAGGCTAATGGCGCCATTGGTGGTGATCCCAGAAGCCAAACCAAACAGGATCATGCACAGTTGCAACAGCCGTGGATTGCCTGTAAACCCTGAGGCAATGGTCAGCCCAAAAGAGATGGCCACCAGCAGGCAGCCCAGACGAGCCGTTGTCTGTTTGCCCAGCTTGGGCACAATGAAAAATCCGGTCAGCACAATCCCCACCAAAATGCCCAAACTCCAAAAGGCATTGAGTTGGGTGCTCTGGGCCACCGTCATGCCAAACACCTCGCCGCCATAGGGTTCTAGGATCGGCTGTTGGATAAACAGGCCCATGGTCATCAACACCAAGAAGCCGAAAAAGATCAGGGTTTGGCGGCTGGCGGTCAGCACCTTGATGGCCGTACCCAGGGTGATTTGGTCTTCTCGTCCGGCCAAGGTGGAACGGGATCCGTAGCGGGAATAGCGCTTTTCCACTCCCCAGGTGGCGATCACCCCCAGCAGGATCACCACAGCTGGAATGATGACGAAGAGGCGGTTGACGGTGCTCTGCAGGTTGTCTGGCTGCAAGCCCCGCAGCAGAACTGCCGAGCCAATGGCCCCGCCGGCAATCCCCACCATCAACATGGACCAGACGATCCCCACCAACTTAGAGCGGTTGTCCTCGTCTGACACATCCACCAGCAAAGCCGCAAAAGGCGTGGAGCAGGCGCTGAGGCAGAGACCATAGAGGGCAAACATCAAACAGGCCAAGCCTATCCAGCCATAGGTGGCTCCAGACCAACCCATAGCCGCAAAGCTATCCCCCAAACCCCACACCACCTGCACCCCCAGGAAGATGCAGACCGCAAACAGCACCGATCCCAGACGCACATAGCCGGTGCGATGCAGGCCAAACAGGGGCTTGGCATCCGAGAGCTGCCCAAACCAAACCCGAGCCGGGGAGACCAACTGGTGCATGGCCAGGGATCCCCCCACCACCGTTGCCGGGATGGCCAGCAGATCCGTGTCGATCATGACGCGGTTCAGCACTCCCAGAGTGAGCAGCGACATCATTCCCAAGCCCATTTGAAACAGGCCCAGGCGGAACATGACATGCAGCGGCAAAGACTGAACCTGCACCTGAGGCTCTGGAGAAGTTGAAGTTACAGAAGCGTTGACCTCGGGATCCCGGCGAATACTGGCCATGATCTGGAATATTTCGAAAGGGTGCTACAGCTTTTTATCGTAGCCCAGGCGGCCTGGGATCCCGGCAAAAGCATGGGGTTGCCAAAAGCGAAACCGCCACGTCCTCTCCCCTTTTGGGAGCTATTGTCAGGGTATAGTCCCCCAATTTCCAATCCTCAGGAATATTGCTATGCGCGCCCCCATCCCCTGGCTGCTGAGTTCACTGAGCTGGGTGAGCGTTTCCCTGGCCGGAGCAGCCCTCGTCCCTACACTGATGGTGTCCACCTCGCAGGCAACCCCTATGGATTTTCCGCTCCACCAGTCCCTTTCTTCCCCCTCGCCTTCGGAGTGGGCAGAGTACTTGGCCTACAGGCAGGTCATCGACCGGACGATCTCCATGACCTGGGATCCGCAAGCGCGAGCCTTGGCAAAGCAGTATGGGCTGGATATCGTCAACATCACCTGGGAAGATACCGGACGCCACAAGGGATCTGCCCTTGGCCCCAACATCAGCGACATGACCATCCAGGTACACCAGCTCAACCCCAGAACGGGTCACTACGAGCTGAGCTTGATGCCGGTGATCCGCTACCCCAACTTTACCGATCTGTCTGCCGACCTGCCCCTCGACAGCCTGCAGGTGCTGGTGGGCAATGAAAAAGGAAAACCCCTGCAACCCGTGTCGTTGCGAGAGCTGCTGGGGAATCTGCGCCGCTACTTACATGATCCCGGCTCTTGGGCCGGCAACCGGAACTCCCTGCTGGCTCCACGGGATAGCCATGTGTTGGTGAGCGCCCAAGCTGCCTTTTTGCCCATCCCTGCCGGGGGATCCGCTCAATTCAACCCGGTGCTGTTCAACTACCAATCCTATCCCGGTAACCCAGCCGTACTGGCCATTTTGGCCACCCGCGAGGGCACCAGCATTACGGTGATCGAGAACCGCACCGAAGATAAGGTAGATAAGGTGGGCGAAGCTATTTGGGGCCAGCGCCTTTTCTTCAATCAAAATGGTGAACGGGCCAGCCTCACCGGGCAGCGCCTCAGCGATTTTCGGGCTGAGCAAGCCGCCGACCCAACCCCCAGAGATCCCCATTCGGCGGAAGTAGCAGAAGAAGCCCTGAATCTGGTGATGCTGATCCAAGTGCCTCTTCATCAGCGGCAGCCGCCGCGAAGGGAAGTTGAGGATATCTCTGTCAAGTTTTTCGGACCCGCAGCCGACCTGGCCGGCCTCAGCAATGTAGAAGCCGCTGTCATCGGACATGGAGAGGTAGAGGGCCCCTTCACCGAGGTCAACAACCTGGACATCGAGCGGGATCCCCGCTTTCCCATTCGGGTCACGGTCCAGTTCTACAAAGCCACCGACAATGGCGTGGTCTCTGCTGAAGACATGGCCCAAATCCACCATCAAATTGCTCGCGTCTATCGAGAGGCCGACTATGTGGGCAGCTTGGTGCTTCAGCGGGACACAGGCCGACCTACGGAGTACGACCGCGATGCAGAGACAGAGCGCCCCTTTCCCTTTCCTGGGTGGCCGTGGCGTTAGGGCCTACTGCGCATTCTTCCCACAACCTGCAAGCGAGGGGCAGCATCTTCTCGCCCTAGAGTTTCTCTACTACACTGACAACTGACCTGGTGCCAAGGTCTCATTTCTTGAGGCCATGGTGCTTGTCTGTGCCAGCTCTTGCCCAAGGCAGTGGGGAGTTTTTCCTGCAACACTATGGCTGACGCAGTTCCCGTTCGGCGCTACGACCTGTTTGTGCAGGCTTCCCGGCTGCTGCAGCGCTACCGGCAGCTCACGCCGGAACTCCGTCCCATAGGGCTAGAGGTGGCTCTGGCCATCCAGTATCACCGCGCTCAGGCCGGATCGGGATCCCTGCTGCCTTGGGTGGGATCCCCTCGCGGACTGCCCTTGCAGCAAGTGGCCCAGCGCATTTGCGACCCGTTTTACAGCAAAACCCATCCTCTTTTGCCGACCCTACCCGAAACCGGCGAGCCTTTGGTGTGGCCTCTGTTCAACCAGGGGGAAAACGGCTTGATCCAGCCCCTGGCCCCGAGCAAAGTGGGCGGGAAACTGGCGGAACGGCGCTGGCTCAAAGCCTGCAACAGCCAGGAAGGGATCGGCTGTCATGCCTTGGCGGCCCACTTGTGGCAAGACGAGCGCTTTTTGGCCGAAGACCGGGATCTCTGTCCTTTCCGCCTTTATGATGGGCGCTACCCCTTGAGCGTGGATCAAGGGCGACAGACTTGCGGCTTTGACGATCACCCCTGTGGCTGGCAGCCGGGACACCCCAAAATGTTGCAGGTGGTGGGCAAAGGCAAACAGGCCGAGATCCTGCTCCCCCACTGGACGGATGACATGTGGGCGATGCTCATTCCCTCCCATCGTCCGCTGCCGATTTACCCGCTCTTGGTGATGCTTTACTTTGGCCAAGAAACTTTGCAAAAGGGGCGGAGCAGCCTCTCCATCGAGCAATTTCGTCTGGATTTTCAGTTTAGCCAGTCTCAACTGCACCTGTTGTTCGACACCCACCCTGAGCACCCCTTGAATCGACACCTGCTTACCTGGGCTCAGCAGCCAGAGGTGGAGTGGGGATCCACAGAACTCTTGCCCCAGATGCCGCCCCTCCTGCATCAACCTGCTGGGGGCAAGGTGGTTTTGGATCCCGATGAGCCGCCCCAGTTCCGCAGCAGTGGGATCCCTCACAGCGCCGGGACAGACCCGCTGATGGCAGAACGCCGCCGTCGACGTCAGTTGGAGCGCAGCGAGCGCCACAACGAGATCTTGCACCAGTTTCGCCGCTGGTTCCGCCTGGCAGGATTGGAAGTCCGGGAGGATCAGCATACCTTTGACTTTTTGGCCGTGGCGGACGGGCATCTGCTTTTGGCCGAAGTGAAGCTCCTGCACCACAAGGATGCGGCAGAGGCTTTGCAGGAAGTGGTGGGACAGTTGCTCTACTACGAGCGCTTTGCCCTTGGCCCCTGGATCGAGCAGGGCTTTTCCGTCCAGAAGGCCGCCGTTTTCGATGGGCCACCGCCAGATCCCTATGTGCGATTTCTAGAAGACCTGGGCATTGCCACCTACTGGATCAACGAGCAGCAGATGATCGATGGGCCAGAAAACTCTTTACGCCTGCTGCGCCAGATGGGGGTGCGGGTACGACCGGATCCCGAATTGGGGGATTAGGGGAAAAAGCCTGCCCATGTTCTCCCCTGAGTTTTGACTCAGGCGGGGGTAACTTCTTGTCTTCTTAAGCGTACCTTAGCTGCCCCTTTACTCAGATTCCTTCCTGAAGATGGTATCCATATAGTCCATATAGACGGTAAAAATACGGGATCCTTTGAAGTTTCGGGAGGAGTGAAGCAGATGTGGTCTAGGGTTACTTCGCGTCGTGTTGCCCAATCAATTGCGGTGCTAGTTTTTGGTTTGGTGCTTTTGGTTTCTCTGCAAGGGCGCGGCTCCAGAAGAACTCTTTTGCCAATACTTACACCTGTGCCAGCACCGACCCCGACTTCAACACCCACAGCCACGCCAACACCGACGCCCACGCCGGGAGGCTGTGATCCCAACGCCAACCTGATCCCAGTTGGCACTGTCCAGGGCACTGGCTTCACTTCCCCCCTGGTGAACCAAACAGTCACGGTTTCTGGAATCGTAGTAGGAGACTTTGAAAATGAGGGGGTGGCTGGCCAAACCTATCTCCAGGGCTACTACCTACAAGATGATGGTGACGGGAATCCCGCCACATCAGATGGCATCTTCGTTTTCAGTGGCACAGCTAATAACGTCAGGCTTGGGGATAGGGTTCAGGTGACCGGAACGGTTGCTGAGTTCCGCCAGCAAACCCAGCTCTCCAACGTCACCAGCTTTACTGTCTGTAGCTCTGACAATCCGTTGCCGGCCCCAGTGCAGATCTCTCTACCGCTGACTGCGGAGCAAAGGGAAGCTCTGGAAGGAATGCTGGTCACATTTGGAAATCAGCCCCTGTTTGTAACCGACTCCTTCTTGCTGGGACGCCACGGGGAGCTGAGTGTGGCCACAGAGCGGTTGTTCACTCCTACGCAAATTGCGGCTCCCAGCCAGGCAGCTGCCATTCAAGCGGAAAACGACCAAAAGCGGATTCGCATTGATGACCGGCTGCTCACCCAAAACCCAGATCCGGTTATCTACCCCACTCCGGGTGGCCTGAGCGCAGCTAACACTGTGCGCGGCGGCGATCGCGTCAGCAACATCACCGGGATCATGACCCAGTTGCGAGGCCGGAATGTCAGTGGCGATGTGGATGCGACCATCGACTACCGTATCCACCCCAATGATCCCAACAACTTGCCCAGGTTTACAGCCACCAACCCTCGCCCGCAAAACCCACCCTCAGTAGGGGGCTCCCTGAGGGTAGCTAGCTTTAACCTGTTCAACTACTTCAACACCTTCGGCAACGCCTGCTTCCCCAATAACTCCTCCTGTCGGGGAGCCAGCAACGCCACCGAGTTCACCCGCCAGCGGGATAAGCTCATCGAGGCTATTCGCCGCATGGATGCCGATATCGTAGGCCTCAACGAGTTAGAAAACGATGGATACGGTTCGAATAGTTCCATTCAGGATTTGGTGAACGGGCTCAACCAGGTCATGGGGGCAGGAACCTACGCCTTTGTGAATGTTGGAGTGCCCAACCTGGGCGGCGATGCCATCACCAACGGCTTTATCTACAAGCCAGCTACGGTTGAAATTGCCCCCGGCACTAACCCGGCCTTCCTGGACACAGGGGAATTCACCCAAGGCCCCGGACGCTTCCATCGTCCTCCTCTGGCTGTAACCTTCCGGCAGCGGAGCAACAACGCCACCTTCACTGTTGTGGTCAACCACTTCAAGTCCAAGGGTTCTCCCTGCGATCCTATTGACAACGATCCCTTCCAAGGCAATTGCAACGGCAACCGCACCCGGGCCGCTCAGCAACTCTTGAGCTGGCTCGCCACCAATCCAACTGGCTCCACCGATCCGGATGTGTTGATTATGGGGGATCTCAACTCCTACGCTATGGAGGATCCGATCAAAACTCTGGAGGCGGGCGGGTTCACCAACCTCAATAGCCCCAACAGCTACTCCTTTAGCTTCCAAGGACAGTGGGGATCTCTGGATCATGCCCTGGCCAACAGCAGTCTGAGACCCCAAGTTACAGGCTCAGCTAAGTGGCACATCAACGCTGATGAGCCCGTGAGCTTGGACTACACCCTGAGCTTCAAGAGTCCCTCTCAGCAGAGCCTCTTCTACGCCAGCGATCCCTTCCGCTCTTCCGACCACGATCCGGTGCTCGTTGGCTTGAACCTGACTCCGGCCCCAACACCGACGCCGACGCCCACACCGACACCGACGCCCACACCGACGCCCACGCCCACACCGACGCCGACGCCCACACCGACACCAACTCCTCCTTCCGTTAACCTGCCTTTGACTGAAGGCTTTGATAACTGCAACCCTGCTCCAGCCGGCTGGCAGATTGTGGATGTGGACGGCGACACCAGTCGTTCCTGGCGTTGTGTCAACTCCCTTGCCGAGGCCAACGCTTTCAACGGTCAGCAACCGGGTAATGACTGGCTGATCACTCCTCCTCTGAACCTGGCTTCCGTCAGCAACCCAGTTCTGACCTTCCGCAATCAGAGTTCTTTTAGCGATAACGGCCTTCCTCCTTCGCAACAACTAAGCGTTCTTTACTCCACCAACTACAGCGGTGCAGGCACTCCAGCGGCAGTGAATGCAGCCACTTGGACTGCTCTGACGATTCCCACTCTCTCTACGGGCTCTACGGGCAGCTTCGTCGACTCCGGCCCGATTTCTCTGGCTGGGATCCAGCCTTCCAACCGTGTTTACATTGCCTTCCGCTATCGCTCTTCTGGTACAGCTTCCGGCTCGGCCACTCGCTGGCGGGTGGATAGTGTCAACATCTCCGGGAACTAGGTGTGGGATCCTAGTGCCAACCTGAGTCTGATTGGCAGTGGCTGGGAAAGTGGATCTGCTTCCTCAGCCGTAACGCTCTCCTATGTGGTCTTGGCCGGGATCCACCGTTGCTCAGCGGGTTTCGAGCAGAGGGATTGACTTTTGGAGCACGGACTAAAGGGAGAGGAGCCGGGGGTGGTTGCCTTTGGCGGCACGGAGCGCTTAAGACACTTCGGGAGAAAAATGGTTGAGGATCCGGGGGGATTGCAATGTCCTCGTCTCAATCGAAATGACCTCATTATGGGATCCCCACCTGGGCGCAGATTTGCCCCTGTCGGTCGAACAACGTCACCGCCAACAGCAGGGATCGACCGGCATACTTTTGCACATAGCCTGCGGCTCGCTCCAGGATTTGACGGGCCAACTCCTCCATCACGGGTGCTGCCCAGCCAAGGCCATCCAGATGGTGCACCGCTGCCTCTACTGTCCGCAACTCCAGCACTTGCCGTGCCTGTTCTGCCGTTCCCCCACGCCGGATCAGGGCTGCCGCCAGAATTTCCAAGCGGGCATCGGCCACGTGGCTGGAAGTGGTGAAGATCCCCCCTGCCAGCTTGATCAGCTTGCCGTGGTAGCCGATCAGATGAATGGACTCCGCCCCCCGCAGCGCCGCTTCCACCAGCAACGGCCCTATCCAATTGGCTACTCGCAGGATCTGGTCTTCCGGGATCCCTTGCCGCAGCGCCACTTGCTGCCCATGGCTGCCCACGCAAAAGATCAAATGCTTGTGCCGCTCCAACTTTTGTTGCAGCTCTTGGCGGGCTTGCTCTAAGCTCTCAACACTTGAGGAAGGCTCCACCTCCGCCCGCGTTCCCAACAGGGCCAGCCCTTCCAGCACCCCAAAAGCGGCATTGGAGGTGCGCTCCGCCAGCAGCTTTCCTTCAGGCAAGATAATGCGAACCCGCAACCGGCAATCGGGGGGGATCCCGGGCAAAAGATTGATCTCAAACAAACGGCGGGCATAGGCATAAATGGCCGGGCTGCCATCGGTGCGTCGCCCCAGCCCTTCCCCGGCTTCCAAGATCAAGGGGGGATCCTCGGGATCCCTCTCCTCCAACCTCACCCAAGCCCAGACCGGCGTGTCGCGGGTGAGATCCAGGTGGGGGCCGGGATCCGAGCGGGTAATGGCCAGAGCTGTTGCCTTCTCCAAGGCAGCTACCTGCTCCACCGGGATGTGGATCCGAGCCTCAGGGGACTGGGGCTCAGCCTGCACCGCAACAACCAAGCGCCCCCCTTCCTTCTCCAAAGGGATCCCCAGAAGGTGGTGAAGAGCAGCCCTGGCCGAGGCAACGGCGAAAACGGGCAAGGTATAGCCCCGCGGTCGGGATCCCTGAACAGCATCCTGCATCTGCACAGCTTTTTGCTTCGGAAATGGATGACCGGAAAACCAAAATCTCCGGAAAATGCACACCTCAATTGTGGCTTGTGAGAGAACCCAGGAGTTTCGGGGAACACCTCCCGGAAGCAATCGTTAAATGATCTGGGGGAAGAAGAGGGGATCCGAAATTTGCCTTTTTCAATGAAGGTAGTCGAAAACTGGGGCAGCTATGAGCGAAGCAGTGCAGCACTACCTTGAGCGTCTGGAGTCGCAAATACAGGAGCTAAAAGCTGCCATCGAGCGGATGCCCGAGCAGGTGGTGGCTGTTCTCCTGGCTACCCAGGAAGCCAAAAAAAACACCCCCGCCCCCTCTCGTTACAGCGTTCTAATCTCAGACCTGGTGGAAGATGGCAGCCACAACTTCCTGCTGGATGATGAACCTACTGTGGTGAGCAACCGCAGCATGGGGCATGAGTTGGCCCCCGAAGCCCAAATACAGCGCTTGAGCGCCCAGTTAACTGCTGCCTACAACCGCATTGCCGCTCTGGAAGAGCAGCTCTTGGCCCAGCGCTTGCAACACTAAACCAAACCGACAGTCGTCCGGACCGGTCTGGAAAGGCTTCAACGGGGAACAGCAGAGGGCTTGCCTTTGCGTTGCACATCCTGCATCTGGAAGCCGTGTTTGCGCAGCTCTTGATCCAGCACCAGCTCGTTTTCCACGTGATCCACAAACAACACGCCGTTGAGGTGGTCGATTTCGTGCTGGATCACCCGCGCCAGCAAATCGTCCGCTCGAAGGGTGCGGGGCCGCCCCGTTTCATCCTTAAACGAAACCACAATCCCTTCTGGGCGCACGACCTCGCAAAACACCCCCGGAATGCTTAGACAACCCTCCTGCCCGGCAACGGCCTCGCCAATGTACTCCCGGATCTCCGGGTTGATCAGCACCAGCGGTGGCACCTCCGGCTTATCGGGATAAAGATCCACCACAATCATGCGCTTGGGAATGCCAACCTGCGGAGCCGCCAGACCAATCCCATCAAAGCTGTACATGGTCTGCAGCATGTCCCGGGCAAGCTGGCGGATCTCGTCGTTGACCTGGCTGATGCGCTTGGCCGGCTGCCGCAGCACCTTGTCCCCCATGCGATAAATGTGCAGGGGCGGATGCTTCAGCTTCACTTTGGGAACGGCAACAGAAAGGGTAGCCACCATCCGGCAGATCTCACAGAATAACAGCAGGTATCAGGCCTGGATCCCCATTCTACATTCAGTCCCAGTTGCGCCGAAACCACTGTTGCCTAACTCTCTTCTCCTTTTTGATTTTGAAGAGGGGGTAGAGGCTTGTTTGGGATGATCATGGCTCAGGGTTGCCGTCGCCAGCCTCTGGAAGTCGTTGGGCCTGTTGGTCAATTCCCTGCTTAAAGCCCAAGGCCACCAAAATATTGGAGAGGGTGAGAAAAGCCTCTGCCCCTCCATGCAAGGGATCCACGTTGGCCAGGGAAGTGCCGTAGTGCATCTGAGCGTACAGCCCTGCCGGGATGCTGACGGCCACAAAAAGCAACAACAGCCAAAATCCAACCAAAGCCAAACGTGGGATCCGGCGCAGCCGCGACAGAAAGAATAAAAAGACCAGGTAGGGGAACAAAGAAAGGGCAAATAAACTGTTCATCGCCTAGTCGGGATCCCCCTCCTGTGCAGGCTCATCCACCCTTTCAGCCCGCCAAATGCGGTAAGCAGCCCAAGCCAAGGTGCAGTTGCCCAGCAAGGTCAAGCTGGCCTGTGCAGTCACCACCCAGTCTAACTTGGGGTCGTTGTCAAACCAGTGCCAGGTGATCGCGCACATCGCCCCCGACAAAGCGGGCAGCATCGCCCAGCTCAAACTTCGCCATTCGGGCTGGCCCACCCGCTCCCCAAATTGCCACACGAGCACAATAGCAGCGATCCACTCCAAGACGCTGGCAATGTGAATCCACCAGGTGGGAAGCGAAAGGGCGTGCATCAGGCGCTGAGGGAATGACGCAGCAGTTGGCGGTAAGTGGCCTCCTGCAACAGCATTTGCTTGTGCAGTTTGACCAAAATGTCTTTGGCCTGCTCGGGGCTCATGCGAGAAACCAAGGTCTCGAAAGCCCGCTGGCGAAATTGCTGCTCCAAAGAGAGCTCTAGCGTTTCATCCATCATTATCACCTCAGGGTGCTCAGGTAGAGAGGTCTGCAAAGAGTTCCAACAGCGCAGATCTGGCCAGGTAGTGCAAGCAGGATAATACATATCTTAACAAATCGCAACAACGTGACAAGATGCCGGATCTCGACGTGCCGGAAGGGAGCTTGGCCGAGGCGAGGGCAGAGAACCTCAACCCAGTGGCAGAAAAAGTACAGGCCCGTCAAGTTGGACAAAGGTGCATTTTGGATGGGGAAGGGGGAAGATTTTCCGGCAGGGATCCCTTTACATCCTTTCACGTTGTGCGACTTAGCAAGGCTCCATGATAGAAGTGAAGTACTCTGGAGCTTTGTTGCCACCCTTGCTGATTGGTGACTTACTTTGCTTGAATTGCCATGACCATTTTTGTGGGGAACCTAAACTATAAAGCCTCAACAGAAGAACTGAAAGCTTTCTTCCAGCAGAGGTGGAACGTTAAGTCGGTTACAATCCCGATAGACCGAGAGACAGGTCAGACACGAGGCTTCGCGTTTGTGGATCTGGCAACCGAAGCTGAGGAGGACGAAGCCATCGAGAGCGCGAACGGGCAGGAATTCATGGGCCGGCCTCTGCGTTTGGATCGAGCCAGGCCCCGCCGCCAAGCCTAAGCAAAGATTGTTCAACCCTGGGTTTGCCATTCTGGACAACCAAAGGACTCCGTCCCGCTAACGCGAACGGCAAGGTTTATCCCAACAGATGGGAGAGCTGCAAAGTCTCCAAGAGCGCCCAAGATGGTAAGGTTGCTACATCTTTCCGACATTCATCTGGGCAGTGGTCTTGCCTACGGCCACATTAACCCAGCTACCGGCCTGAATACCCGTTTGGAAGATTTTGTAGCTTCTTTGCGCTTGTGCATTGACCATGCTCTCAACCAAGCGGTGGATCTGGTGTTGTTTGGGGGCGATGCTTTCCCCGATGCGACACCCCCCCCTCTCCATCAAGAGCTTTTTGCCCAACAGTTTCGCCGCCTGGCCGATGCAGGGATCCCAACCGTCCTGTTGGTGGGCAACCACGATCAGTACGGGCAGGGACAGGGAGGCAACAGCCTGGCTATCTACCGCGCTTTGGGGGTCTCAGGCTTTATTGTGGGGGACAGACTGGAAACTCATCGGATCGAAACTCGCGGTGGCCCGGTGCAGGTGACCACTTTACCTTGGCTGAGTCGCTCTGCTCTACTCGCCCAACAGGAAAGCTTGGCGCTTGAAGGGGAAATCCTCGCGCATCAGCTCCTGCAGCGCCTCCGCCTAGCCCTAGAAGGGGAGATCCGCACCCTGCAGCCAGGGATCCCGGCGATTTTGTTGGCTCACGTCATGGTGGAGACAGCCCGCTACGGAGCAGAACGCCATCTCTCGGTGGGCAGAGGATTTACGGTGCCCCTTTCGCTGCTGGCTCGGCCTGCCTATCAATATGTTGCCTTGGGGCATGTCCACCGTCACCAGGTGCTGTGTCGGGATCCCTTGATGCTCTATCCCGGCAGCATTGAGCGGGTGGATTTTGGCGAAGAAAAAGAGGAAAAAGGCTGTGTGCTGGTGGAAGTCACCCCTACGGGGGCCAGCTATGAATTTTTGCCCCTGCCAACCCGTACCTTTCACACCATTCGCCTGGATCTGAGCGCAGATCCACCCCAGCAGGCGCAGTCCAAGCTGCTGGCCGCCATCGCCAAGGCCCCCGTGGCCGGCTCCATCCTGCGGTTGATCTACCGCATACGGCCCGACCAGCTAGAGTGCATTGATGAGCGGGCTCTGCACAACGCTCTTGCCCCTGCTTTTAGCTACACCATCGCCCCAGAAGTGGTCAGCCCCAGCCGTATCCGTTTGCCGGGATGGGATCCCAGCCGACTTGAGCCCCTGACGGCTCTGGAGCAGTATCTGGCCGACCGCAGCGATCTGGCCCCCTTGCACAACGATTTGCTGGCCGCGGCCCGTCAGTTGTTGGAGGAATATGTGGATCCTTTACAAGACTGGGCCCCCAACTGGGAGGAGCTGGGATCTTCAAGCCTTGCCCCAGTGGAAGAGGAGCAGTTGCCTTTGTTTTGATTGGTTTTGAGATGCTCTCTTTGTCGCCTCAGGGTTCATAGGGGTGGGGATGGGGGATCCCTGTACGAAGAAATCAGGACAGGAGTGCTTGCCAAAGCTGCGGGCTCCTCAAGTTTCAAGTGATCTGAATCACTTCGAAATGGCAAAAAGCAACACAAACTGGGAATCGGGTTGAAGACGTTGGCAACGACGGCATCAGCTCACTCACAGGGAACTGACTCAGACTGGTAGACCTCACACTGCCAGTCTTTTTTTGTTTGAGGTTTAGGTATTGTGAAGCTGCAGCAAGCAGGGGATCCCTTTCTAGCATTCATGAAATTCCCATCTTCTTTTCTATAGAGTCAGTCTATTAAATCTATAGAGTCTGTATATTAAAAGACAAATAACGATCTGTTCTCGGCAGAGGCTACCAATTTGTCAAGTGGGCGTCAAGTGTGCCAAGTGTACAGAAGGTTGGTTCTCAGGGAATTTATTTTCTCACAACAATAGGTATGCTGTAGAAACAGCATACTATGGAGAAGTAGGTTCTATGGACAGTATCCTTTGGTTTCTCTTGATCGGAGCCCTGGCGGGTTGGCTGGCAGGGAATATTCGACGCGGTTACGGATTTGGATTGATAGGCAACATAATCGTTGGTGTTTGCGGGGCATTTTTTGGCGGGTTCCTCTTCGATTTGCTTGGCCTGTCGGCTACAGGTCTTTTGGGAAGTTTGTTGATGGCTACCGTTGGGGCTTTGGTTTTGTTGGCGTTAATTGGCTTCGTTCGTCAGGCTTGATCTTTAAGATGGCCCGCAAGGGCTTGTGTTTCCGTTGGGATCTTGATCGAACATTTAATCGAACATTTACCGGAGAATTTTTATGAGCATTCGTGTTCTTTCGGCAGCGATGATTGGCTTAGCCATCCCCAGCATGGGTCTGTTGACAATGCCATCTGCTTCTGCCCAGCACTTGTTTGATTTGGGAGTGCGCCAACTGCAGCCGGGCACCATCATTCCCGTCCAGAGCTTCAAGGGAGAAGAGCCCCAGTACTTCAGTCCCAACAGCACCCACCCACTTACCCTGCGGGTAGCCCAGGACATCTACAACGGCAGCGGCCAATTGGCGATTCCAGCAGGCAGCGAGGTGCGAGGCAGCTTGCGACCGACTCAGGGAGGGGCCAGGTTCTTCGGCACAGCTTTGATTGCCAATGGGCGACTTTACTCGGTGCAGATGTCTTCTGATTTGATCCACTGATTTGATCCACACTGAGAAAGACCCGCGCCACTATTCTGCCGAAGCGATTGCTCAAGATGCAGCCATTGGTGCTGTGGGGGGTACGGTGCTGGGCTTGCTCACAGGAGGCGTTTCTGCTTTAGGGGTTATTGGCGGAGCTGGAGCCGGAGTGGCGGTGGGCAATATCACGGCACCTCAAGTCGTGGTGTTGCGCCCTAACCAAACGATTAACTTGGCTTTGGACAGTCCGGTGCGTCTGTGATCGACAAATTTTTGATCTGGTTTTGATTTGGTTTGATCTGGAAGCAAAAAGGATCCCGGTTTTAGGCCGGGATCCCTGTTTGGTTTTAGGGATTTTTTCGAGGAACACCACCTTCAGTGCAAGTAGGTGTAGGCCCGCAGATTGTCTTCAAAGTGCTGCTGCAAGGCGCGGGCTTGATCCAGCGTGATCTGCCCTCGCTGCAGGGCGGTCTCGGTGGCGTGGTGGAGGGTCTCCACCAGATCTTCGCTGTTGTACTGCACCCAGCTCAGCACTTCGCCAATGGTGTCCCCCTTGATGACTTGGGAAACGTGGTAGCCGCCGGGGCGGGAGCGAATATGCACCGCGTTGGTATCGCCAAACAGGTTGTGCAGATCTCCGAGAATCTCCTGGTAAGCGCCCCCCAGAAACACCCCCAGCAGGTAGGGATGTCCGTTGGGGTCGTGCAGCGGCAAGACCGAGGTGATCTGCCCATCTTCGCCGAAGAAGCGGTTGATCTTGCCGTCGCTGTCGCAGGTGAGATCGGCCAGGGTGGCCCATTGGCGTGGCTCCTCATCCAGACGGTGGATGGGCATGATGGGGAAGACCTGGTCGATGGCCCAGCTATCCGGCAGGGATTGGAACAGGGAGAAATTGCCGTAGTAGATGCTGGCCAGCATCTCGTCCAGATCCAAGAGATCCACCGCCACCGGATGCCCCGCTTGGTGCTGCTCGTAGGCCAAGGTGCAGATCTTGTCGGAGCAGTTCCAGAACAGCCGCTCCACTTCAGCTCGCTCCTGCAGGCTGAGGGATCCCTCGGTGAACTGACGCAGAGCAGCCTCCTTCAGCTCCTGACAACGGCGATAGTTGACCACCAGAGTATCGGGCTGGATTTGGTAGTAGAGCTGGTTTAGCTTCTGGATCACCTCTGCATCGGAAGTAAGCTGGGTGGGCATCGGGTAGGGGCTGGCAGCGTTGACATCTTGCACGTCAAACACCAGCACCGACTGGTGGGACATCAGGGCGCGTCCGCTTTCGGTCACCAGTACCGGCGGCTGGATCCCGTGGGGTTCTAGGGCGGTCAGCACGGTCTGCACCACGGTGGCGGCGTAGTCCTCCATGCTGTAGCTCTGGGAAAAAGGATTGGGGGACTGGGATCCGTCGTAATCAACCCCCAAGCCACCGCCGATATCCAGGTAGCCCATGGGGGCCCCCAGCTTGACCAGCTCGATGTAGATTTGGCTGGCCTCCCGCACGGCCCGTCCATGCACGCTCACCATCGAGATCTGGGAGCCGATGTGGTAGTGCAACAGGCGTAGACAATGCAGCTTGCCCGCTTCCCGCAGCCGTTCCACCACTTGCAAAATCTCGGTGGCCGTCAGGCCGAACTTAGCCCGATCCCCAGCCGAGGTGCCCCAGCGTCCACTGCCCTGGGCGGAGAGCTTGGCCCGTACCCCCAAGATGGGGTCAATGCCCAGTTGGTCGGCAGCCTGCAGCGCCAGCTCCAGCTCTTGCAGCCGCTCCAAAACGATGATGGGTGTGCGCCCCAGCCGCTGGGCCAAGAGAGCCGTCTCCATAAAATCCCGGTCTTTGTAGCCGTTGCAGATCAGCAAAGCCCCGGGAGTATCCAGCAAAGCTAGGGCAATCAACAGCTCCGGCTTGGATCCCGCCTCCAGGCCAAAGTGGTAGGCACGACCGTGTTTCACCACTTCTTCTACCAGGTGGCGCTGCTGGTTCACCTTAACGGGGTAAACCCCCCGATAGACGTTGGGGTAGCCAAAGCGCTGGATGGCCTGCTGAAAGCTCTCGCAAATTTGCCGCATGCGGTCGGCCACGATCTCGGGAAAGCGAATCAAGAGGGGCAACTGCAGGCCCCGCGCCACCAGATCCATCACCAAGTGGTACAGGTCAATGCCCGGTTCCTGCTGCTGTAAGCCCTGTGGGGTCACCTCCACATGACCGGCGGCGTTGATACGGAAGTAGGGATCCCCCCAACCTGAGATGCGATAGAGCTTTTCGCTGTCTCGCAGTGTCCAGGGAGAACGAGTCAAAGTCGGCATAGTAGTCCCCCAGATACCGAGATGTGAACAGCGCAGGATTTCTGCACAGAATCCACAATATATTGCCTTATTCCAGAATATGTCAAGATTTTTCTGGTGCGGGGGGACTCAGGCCCAAAAACCGCTAAGCCTTGCCAGACAAGGCTTTGGCTTGGGGATCTCTGTGCAACTGCCGCAGAACTCAGCTCGCTCAATCTCTTGTTTGCGCTGTTTTTCTTTGTTTTTCTCTTGAATTCTCCATTTTCTGTCTTTCCTTTCTGGACTTGGGTTGGATCCTGAGTTTTGCTGGGAAGCGTAGCGAGGAATACGGGGATGGCGCAGAGGGAAAAGACAGCCACCTGGGGCAAGTGGACCTACGCAGGGGATCCCACTGGCAACCCTTGACAGGGCCCCGCAGGCAAGACAAGGATCGGGGCGGTGACCTCGGAGAACCTGAACCATGGCTCAACTGCCCCGCTTCCGTCGCCGAGAAGTGTTGCTTTCTTTATTGGCCACCGGCGCTACCTTGAGCGCCTGCCAAAGGGGATCCCGTTCTGACCAACCCAGCGGCAGGGATCCCGTTCCTGCCTCCGGCAGCCAGTCCTCCGACAAAGTTTTGCTGATCAACGGGGCCGGGTCCACCTTTCCGGCTCCTCTTTACTTGCGCTGGTTTTCCGATTACCGCCAGGTGGATCCCAAGGTGGAGATCAATTTCCAACCGGTGGGCAGCGCCGCTGGGATCCGGCAATTTATCGACCAAACGGTGGACTTTGCCGCCAGCGACGTGGCCATGACCGACGCCGAGATCGCCGAGGTGAAGCGGGGTGTGGTCATGATCCCGATGACCGCAGGCAGCATTGCCGTAGGCTACAACCTGCCGGGGATCCCTTCTGGACTCAAGCTGTCTCGACCCGTTTTGGTGAAGATCTTTCGCGGCCAAATCGACCAGTGGCGGGATCCGGAGATCCTGGCCCTGAACCCGGAGCTAACCATTCCCGATCTGCCCATCACCGTCTGCTACCGCTCCGATGGCAGCGGCACCACCGATACCTTTACCCGCCACCTGGCGGCCATCGATCCGGCTTGGGCCTCAGAAATCGGTGTTGGCATGTCGCTGGAGTGGCCGGTGGGCATTGGGGTGAAAGGCAACGAGGGCATGAGCGCCCAAATGCTCCTCAGCGAAGGGGTGATCGGCTACGTGGAGTCGGTCTATGCCCGCGAGCTGGATCTGTCGGTGGCAGCTCTGGAGAACCGCCGCGGCGAGTTCATTCTCCCCTCCCCGGAAGCCTCGGCCCTGGCCTTGAGCGAAATTGAGCTGCCGGAAAACCTGCGGGCTTTTGTGCCGGATCCCGCTGGCCCTGGAGCGTATCCCATCGTCACCTACACCTGGATCCTGACCTACCGCCGGTACTCGGATCCCGCCATGGCCGCCGCCCTGCAAGCTGTGCTCCGCTGGGCCCTTACCGAAGGACAAGCCCTGGCCGAGGAGATGGGCTACCTGCCCCTGGCCGCAACCGTTGTGAACCGCGGCCTGGAGGCGCTGCAGCTTATCCAGAGCTAGCCTGGCAGCAGTCCCCCAAGAGTTGCCAATAGCTGCCAACCCAGGCCATACCCCAAGCGGCACCGAAAGCAAGGCTGCTGCAGGTACGGAGATCCGTAACCGGTCTGCCCTTCAGCCCCGAGAAATGGGCGGCATTCTCGCCCTGGCCTCGCCAACCAGCTGGTTAGGATCGACCCAGGAAGTGACCAAGCATCTGCCGGATTTTCACAGATTGGCTGCCCAAGCTACTTCACACAGGCTGGCGGCGGTAACCGAAGCAATGTACTCAAGAAGAGGAGAATAAGGAGCCGATGGGAAAAGTTGTAGGAATTGACCTGGGCACAACCAACTCGGTTGTCGCCGTAATGGAAGGGGGTGTCCCCACCGTCATCGCCAATGCTGAGGGCACTCGCACCACGCCCTCGGTGGTTGCCTTCACCAAAGATGGAGAGCGCCTGGTGGGCCAAATGGCCCGCCGCCAAGCGGTGCTCAACCCCGAAAACACGTTCTACTCCGTTAAGCGGTTCATCGGTCGCAAGTACGATGAGCTGAATGCCGACTCCAAGCGGGTCTCCTACCAGGTACGGCGGGATGAGCGGGGCAATGTCAAGTTATACGCCCCCCGCCTGAACAAGGAATTTGCGCCGGAAGAGATTTCGGCCATGGTGCTGCGCAAGCTAGCGGATGATGCCAGCCGCTACCTGGGCCAGCCGGTCACCCAAGCGGTGATCACGGTTCCTGCTTACTTTAATGACTCGCAGCGGCAGGCCACCAAAGATGCGGGCCGCATTGCCGGTTTGGAAGTGCTGCGCATCATCAACGAGCCGACAGCAGCCTCTTTGGCCTACGGCTTGGACAAGCGCAACAACGAGACCATCCTCGTCTTCGACCTGGGCGGCGGCACCTTCGACGTGTCCATCCTGGAAGTGGGGGATGGTGTTTTCGAGGTGAAATCCACCAGCGGCGATACGCAGTTGGGCGGCGATGACTTCGACAAGAAGATCGTCGATTGGATGGCCGAGCAGTTTAAGCAAATGGAAGGGATCGACCTGCGGCAAGACCGGCAGGCGCTGCAACGGCTAACGGAAGCCGCGGAAAAAGCCAAGATCGAGCTGTCCAGCGTTTCCGAAACCACCATCAACCTGCCCTTCATCACTGCCACTGCCGATGGGCCCAAGCACCTGGAGCTGAAGCTCTCCCGCGCCCAGTTTGAGCACCTCTGTGCCGACCTGCTGGAGCGCTGCAAGGGGCCGGTGGAGCAAGCCCTGCGGGATGCCAAGCTCACCAAAGCCGACATCAACGAAGTGGTGCTGGTGGGGGGATCCACCCGCATTCCGGCGGTGCAGCGGCTGGTGAGGGAGCTGCTGGGCAAAGAACCCAACCAAAGTGTCAACCCCGATGAGGTGGTGGCCGTTGGGGCGGCCATCCAAGCGGGTGTGCTGGCGGGCGAAGTCAAAGACGTGCTGCTGCTGGATGTCACCCCCTTGTCCTTGGGGGTGGAAACCTTGGGCGGCGTGGCCACCAAGCTGATCCCGCGCAACACCACCATCCCCACCCGCAAGTCGGAGATCTTCTCCACTGCCGAAGATGGGCAGACCTCCGTGGAAATCCACGTGGTGCAAGGGGAGCGAGAGCTGGCCCGCGACAACAAATCTCTGGGCCGCTTCAAGCTGGACGGGATCCCGCCGGCCCCTCGCGGTGTGCCCCAGATCGAGGTCACCTTCGACATCGACGCCAATGGCATCCTCAAGGTGACGGCCAAAGACAAAGGCAGCGGCAAAGAGCAGAGCATCTCCATCACCGGTGCCTCTACTTTGGACAGCAAAGAGGTGGAGCGCATGATTGCCGAGGCGGAGAAATACGCTGCCGAAGACCGGGCCCGCCGGGAGAAAATCGAGCGCCGCAACAAGGCCGACTCGCTGGCCTACCAAGCCGAGCGGCAGTTGAAGGAGTTGGGCGACAAGATCTCCTCCAGCAAACGCAGCCAAATCGAGACTCTGGTGCGAGAACTGCGGGAGGCCATCCAGCGGGAGGACGACAGCGCCATCCAGAGCAAAGAGCGGGAGCTGCAAGAGGCTCTCTACGCCATGAGCAGCGAGCTGTATCAACAGCCGGGGGCCTCCTCTGGCCCCACTCCCGGCTCAGGGAAAACCTCCGGCGGCAGCGATGATGTGATCGATGCCGACTTCACCGAGAGCAAGTGACTGCTCAGGGATCCCTCCGTGGGCTGCGGGCCCAGGGCGGATCCCGCCCTTACTTGTAGCGCCGATAATGAGGAGGGACGGGATGGGCGATGGCGTCTAGCCCGCCTCCTCATTTTCTTCAGTAGGTCGGAGGGAAGGAGCCCTTGCCGGGGACGCCTAGCCTCGTGGTTTTCTGCCCACTCTCAGCGATTTGCCTGCGGACGCCTCCATGCAAAACTTTAAGGACTACTACAAGATTTTGGGGGTCAGCAAAACGGCCACTGCCGATGAGGTGAAACAAGCCTATCGGCGCCTAGCCCGCAAGTATCACCCAGATGTCAACCCCAACGACAAAGCGGCTGAAGAGAAATTCAAAGACATTAACGAAGCCTACGAAGTTCTCTCGGATCCCAGCAAGCGCAGGCAATACGACCAATTTGGCCAATACTATCAGCAGGGCGGGTTTCGCTCCAGCCGCGATGCCTACACCTACAGCAGCAGCCCCTTCAGCCAAGACTTTGGGGGGAGCGGATTTGGGGGGAGTGGCGTCGATTTCAGCCAATTTGATGATTTTCAAGACTTCATCGATCAACTGCTGGGCCGGGTGCGCAGCCAAACCACAGACCGCAGCAGCGGATTTTCGGGATCCAGCGGCAACACCAGTTACGATGCTGAGGCCACCATCCAGATCAGCATTCCAGAAGCTTTTGAGGGGGGCAAGCGTCGCCTGCGGGTGGGCGGGGATCGCGTGCTCGAGGTAAACATCCCGCCGGGAATTACGCCAGGGAAGCGGATTCGCCTGCGCGGCCAAGGCCACCCCAACCCCAACGGCGGTGCCGGTGATCTGTACCTTAAAATTGAGCTGAAAGACCACCCCTTCTATCGCCTAGAGGGATTCGACGTTTACTGCGATCTGCCCATCAGCCCCAGCGAAGCGGTTTTGGGCGCCCAGGTGGAGGTGCCCACCTTGGATGGGGTGGTGAAGCTGCGGATCCCACCTGGCATGCAGCCGGGGCGAAAGTTGCGGCTGGCGGAAAGGGGATTTCCCAAAGGCAACGGAGAACGGGGGGATTTTTACGTGGTGGTGCAGATCCATTTGCCCACCCAGGTCTCTGGCGAAGAGCGAGAACTTTACGAAAAGCTGCAGCAGGTTCAATCCTACAATCCCCGCGCCGCCCTCAAGCTCTAGCAGTTAGGATGGGATCCCGCTGGAACCCGGTCGCGTCGGCGGGACAGGATCCCTATTTGCTTCTAGAGGTTCTTGACAGGAGGATCCCCGGCTCCATTGCAGTTGCCGTAGGATCCCGCGCAGCAAGGCCACCTCGGCCACGGTTAGGCCGGCCCGCTGGAACAGGGCGCGAAACTTGAGCATTTTGCGGCGGGCTGTGTGGGGGCGCAGGTAGCCAATCTGCAGCAACAGCGCTTCCAGGTGAGCGAAAAAGCCTTGCAGCAGCTCGAAGGAGGCAAGCCTTTGCGGTGAGGGCACAGGAGGAGCGGGAGAAGGGCTCTCGCAGGCAAGGGTGTACAGCTCATAGCAACAAATGGCCACGGCTTGGGCCAAGTTCAAAGAGGGATAGGTCGCATCGGTGGGGATCTGGATCTGGCGATGGCAGAGGGCCAGCTCCTCGTTGCTCAAGCCGCGATCTTCGGGGCCAAACACGAGGGCAGCAGGGCCGGCGGCCAGCAGGGCAGGGAAGGCTTGGCGAGGAGACTGAATTTGCCATTCGGGTGGGTAGGTTTGGCTGCGTCCCGTTGTCCCGAAAACCTGCACACACCCTTGCAGGGCTTCGGGCAAGGTATGCACCTTCTGGGCTTGGTGGAGCAAGTCCGCCCCATGCACGGCTGCGGTGAGCGCCTCGGCATCCAGGGGATCACATTGGGGATCCACCAGCACCCATTGCCTGAGGCCCATGTTTTTCATGATGCGAGCAACAGCGCCCAAATTGCGTGGCCCAGCCGGCTGCACCAACACAAGCCGCACCTGCGCCAGTTGTTCAGGGCCAGAGTGGGTTGACATACTCCATGCCCTAAAGAGCAAGGATTCTTGACGCTTCACAGACCGATGCCAGCAAGCTGGTCTTACTAGGACTCCGTCCCGCTGGCGCGAACAGTCTCCACATCCGTTCTAGAGTCGGGCGCTCGCCTTGGCGGCGCGGAGCGCTTTGCCCCATCCCGACTTGCTCTATGCTTCGGGAAGCATTCCCATCCCGGTCGTGGACTGTGCCACAACCGTCGCAGACCACCACCCGAGTAGCTAGGTCAAGCTTGCCCCAATGCCAGCCACACTTCGAACAGTGCTGACTGGTTGCTGCCCAGCGGTCAATGACCCGCACTTCCCTGCCGTACTTGCCCCCTTTTGCCTCGCACAAAGCGCGAAACATCCCCCACCCTTGCCTGCTAATTGCCCTGGACAGTTTGCGGTTTTTCAACATCCCACTTACATTCAGGTCTTCCAAACAAACCACTTGGTTTTCGCTGATGAGCTTGGTAGACAGCTTGTGCAGGAAGTCCAACCGCAGGTCAGCAAGGCGACGGTGCAACTTGGCCATCCTCAGCCTTGTCCGCTCCCACCGCTTTGACCCTTGGACCCGTCTGGCCAATGGCTTTTGCAACTGAGCGATGCGCCGGTACAAAGGCTCATCGTTGGGGCTGTGGTACTGAGCTCTGCTACTTACAGCGGCAACGGTTTTGATGCCCAAATCCACCCCAACGCTGGGAGACTGAGCAGGAACACGCATAGGCTCCACCTCTACGACGAAGCTAACAAAGTACCGCTCCGCGCAGTCCTTGATTACGGTTACAGAGCTTGGTTGACTTGGCAGCGGACGGCTCCAGATAGGCTGGATAGTTCCTATCTTGGCGAGATGCACACGCTCCCCTTTCAGGGAAAAGCTATTGGCCACTAAAGTCAATGACTGCTTTGATTGTTTCTTCTTGAAGTGTGGAAAACCTCCTTTGTTCTCAAAAAAACGCCGGTACACTTGGTCTAAGTGCCTCAAGGATTGCTGTAGGACAACACTGGATACCTCCTTGAGCCATGCCACTGATTGCTTTAACCCTGTCAGCCGCTTTGACAAAGCGTTGTACCCTGGATACTTGCCAACGGCTTGGCAGTGGGCCAGGGCCTCCTTCCAGACAAACCTGACACAACCGAATACTTTGGCTAGGGCTTGCTTCTGTTGGTCTGTAGGGTAGAACCTATACCTATAGCGGGCTTGCATGGGTTGAAGTTAGGTTGGCGCGTCATCTTAGCATATGGGATTAAGGAGAGACCGCAACAGCGTTTCCAGCTTGCAAGCGCACTTGGTGTTTGTCACCCAATACAAACGCAGGATACTAACGCAGGAAGGTTTGGACTTAATTGCGGCAGCATTTAAGAGCGTTGCCCAATCGATGGATTTTGAGATTTTAAAGTTTAACGGTGGAGCAGACCATATTCATCTTTTGATTTTCTACCCACCTAAGTGGTCTATTTCCAGATGGTTAACGCTCTCAAGAGTCTCCAGTCGCAGGTACGGCCAGGCTAAGTTTCCCAAGCCCTACGGCAAAACTGCCTTGTGGAGCCCTAGCTATTTTGCATCGAGTGTGGGTGGGGCTCCTCTACAAGTCTTAGTTGCTTACAGCCAAAATCAAGAAAAGCCGCCCTCAAGGGCGGGGTTTTAGACCCAAATTTTTGATAAAGTCAGAGCACGGTTAGCCCGGAGGAGTGACAACGGCATGAAAGCCATGATCCTGGCAGCAGGCAAAGGCACGCGAGTGCGGCCCATCACCTATATGATGCCGAAGCCGATGATCCCCATTTTGCACAAGCCTGTCATGGAATTTTTGGTGGAGCTGCTGCGGGAACATGGGTTTAACCAAATTATGATCAACACCAGCCACTTGGCCCACCAAATCGAAGACTACTTCCGCGATGGGCAGCAGTGGGGGGTTCACATCGGCTTTTCGTTCGAGGGTCACTTTGAGAACGGCCAGCCGGTGGCCCAGGCCCTGGGATCCGCAGGGGGCATGCGCAAGATCCAGGATTTCTCCGGATTTTTCGACAGCACCTTTGTGGTGCTCTGTGGGGATGCGCTAATCGACCTAAACCTCACGCAGATCGTCAACTTCCACAAAGCCAAGGGAGCGCTGGCCACCGTGGTGTTGCGGGAGGTGGATCCCAGCCAGGTCTCCAGCTACGGAGTGGTGGTAACCGATGAGACGGGTCGCATCACTGCCTTCCAAGAAAAGCCCAGGCGGGAAGAGGCCCTCGGCCACACCATCAACACCGGCATCTACGTTTTCGAGCCGGAAGTGTTCGACTACATTCCCCCCGGCTGCCCCTACGACATCGGCAGCGATCTCTTCCCGGCCTTGGTGAAAGCGGGCGCTCCCTTTTATGGGATCACGGCTGACTTTCAGTGGGTGGACATTGGCCGCACCCACGACTACTGGCTGGCAGTGCAAAAAGTGCTGCGCGGCGAGATCAAGGGAGTCAAGGTGCCTGGGATCCAGATTCAACCCGGCGTATGGACGGGGATCAACATCCGCGCCAACTGGGATCGCATCCACATCGAGCCACCGGTCTACATCGGGGCCAGCAGCTATTTGGCGGACGGGGTCAAACTCATCGGCCCCACGGCAATTGGCTACGGATGTGTGTTGAATGAAGGGTGTACGCTGGATGGCAGCTTGATTTTTAACTACACCCAGATTGCGGCAGGCGTGACCCTACGCCACCAGATGGTGATGGGTCGCTACTGCATTTCCTCGGATGGCAATGCCATCGACACCGAAGAGTCCAACCTCACGTGGCTGATCGGAGATGCCCGCAGCAATGCCAACGGCAAATCCCCATAGCGCCCTCTACCTCTACGGGATCGTCGCTGCCCCTGGCCCGCGTCATCTGAGTGTGGTGGGGCTGGACAAGCAGCCGGTGCAGGTTCATGGGCTGGGATCCCTGGCCTTCTTGTATTCCCAGGCTCGACAAGAGCGCTACCTGGCCAGCCGGGCCAACTTGCTTGCCCATGAAGCCGTGCTGGAAAAAGTGATGAACGAGGGACATCGGGCTCTGCTGCCCCTGCAATTTGGTCTGGTGGTGAGCGGCTGGGAGCAGGTGGAACGGGACTTGGTGCAGCCCCGCTTGGCGGATCTGCTGGCTCTGCTGGAGCGCCTGGAGGGCAAGCGGGAGGTGGGAGTCAAAGTCTTCTGGGATCCCGAGCAGGAGCTCAAGCTGGGGCTAGAGGAAAACCCTGCCCTCAAAGCTCGGCGAGACGAAATGGCCGGCGCTCCTCTGGGGCTGGACGCGGTAGTCGAGATCGGACGGGCTCTGGAGCAGCTCTTAGAGCAGCGACGTCAGCGCATTGCCCAGACCTTTACAGCAGCCCTCAGCCCCTTGGCCAGCGACCGCGTAGAAGGAGATCTGCTCACCGAAAACATGGCCTACAACGGCTCGTTTTTGATCAATTGGGAAGATGAGCCGGTTTTTGCCCAAAAAGTAGAGGAGCTAGACCAGACCTTCCAGGGGCGGCTGCGCATTCGCTACAACAACTTCACCGCTCCCTACAATTTCGTCAAGCTCTAAACACATGATATAAAACTGATCATTTATAGTGATCACTTTAAGCAGCAACGAAACTGTTTAGTTGTATTGCTTCCTGGCTCCTCTCTCCCTTTGCCTGGAGGTGGTTGCGGAAGCAAGGCGGAGCAGTTGGGAAGTGTCTCAACCTAAATCGAAACAAACATGCTCACCAGCTTGAAAAGTGAGGATTCTTGAATGCCTTACAACCCTGGGTGAGCGCTGACAGCCCTTACTGTCTTGGGTCAACTCTCTACATTAACTCTCCCAACTCTCCACAAAGGATAAGAAAAGACTGCTCGGTTGAATGGTCGAAAGCAGTTGCCCAGGCAGGGATCCTTTTGGAAATCTGCTCAGGTATTGTGGGGATGGGCGCTGCAGTCTGTAAGCCGAGGGAGACGGTATGGGGTTGCTTATTTTTATCTTGTTTTTAGCTCTGGCTGCCGGGATCTTGGCTCTAGCCCTTTACCACGAAAAGAAACGTCGAGAAGCTCTGGAGCGGGTAGCTGCACAGCTAGGAATGCGCTTTTCTGCCCAGTTGCCTGAAGAGATTCGATCTCGCTTGTTGCAAGCAGGCTTTGGACTGTTTGAACGAGGCCATGGGCGGCGTTTCTATAATTCGATGTCCAAGCGGCTGATCGATGGCACTGAGATTACCGTTTTTGATTACCAATACACCCGCGGCAGTGGCAAGAGTTCTAGCACTTATCGCCAGTCCGTCTTCTACGCCTATCACGAGGATCTTCATCTGCCCCGTTTTCGGCTGCACCCCGAAAATGCCCTTTTCCATGGCATCGCCAAAGCTTTTGGCATGCAAGATATCAATTTCGAGAGCCACCCTAAGTTCTCCCGGAGCTATCTCTTGCGAGGAGAGAATGAAGCCCAAGTTCGGCTGCGGTTCCATCCTGGCGTCCTTGGTTTTTGGGAGCAGCATCCCAACTATTGCGCCGAAGGAGCTGGCGCCCACCTCATTCTTTGGCAAAATGACCGACAGGTGAGTCCCGAAGAGATAGCAAAATGGATGCGCTTGGGGGAAGAGTTGACGCAACAGCTGCGGCGTAGGTAGCAGCAGAGCCTACGGCCCGCTGCCGCAAGCAGCTAACCTCAGCCTAAACCTCAACCGCAGAGGGTGGCCTCTCTACTGGGTGCTGATCTACTGGGCGCTGAGAGCGGCCAACAAATCATCTGCCAACAACACCGCCGTATAGACCAAAGCCTGTCGTTGCTCAGGAGACAAATCGCCAACAGGAGTCTGGGGATTGCTCACGATACCTTGCAATACCTTGCTGGCTATGTATTCCCGCTTGGAAACCCCTGGGCTGGAGATGGTGGGGTTGTCAAGAGAGAACTTCTGATGGTGCTCGAAGGGGAAGGCGTATTCGGGGGCAACCGGCATCGCTCGACTCCAGATGGATCTCTACACTCTGCTTTGCCTATTTTCCCATCCTCTCTCGCTGGGGATTTTAAAAAAGCGGTGCCTCAAAAAAGACATAACGGGTTATCGTAATCAGAGAGATCCCTATGTGGGGGAAGGATCTGGGCTGCTCTCCCTTGGGAACAGTGGACATGCATTTGAGGGATTCTTTTCGACGCACCAAAATTGTTGCCACCATCGGCCCTGCCAGCTCAAATCCAGCCATTCTCAGGGAGATGATCCTGCAAGGGGCAACCACCCTTCGCCTGAACTTCTCCCATGGGGATCACGAGCTACACCGCCGCAGCATTCGCCTGATCCGCCAAACCGCGATGGATCTGGGCATCCAGGTCGCCATTTTGCAAGACCTGCAGGGGCCCAAAATCCGCCTGGGCAAGTTCGCCGAAGGCTCGATCACCCTCAAGGCAGGGGATCCCTTTGTGTTGACCAGTAAGCCCGTCTTGGGATCCCAAGAGCGCAGTTGGGTCACCTACGACAAGCTGGCCCAGGAAGTGCCCGAAGGAGCGACGATCCTCATCGACGACGGTCGAGTGGAGATGCGGGTGGAAGCCGTGGATCCGGAAGCGGGCGAACTCTTCTGCCGCACCATTGTCGGGGGTACCCTCTCCAACAACAAGGGGGTCAATTTCCCCGGTGTGCGCCTGAGCATCCGCGCCGTGACCCCAAAGGATAAAGAAGATCTCTACTTCGGCCTCAACCAAGGGGTGGATTGGGTGGCCCTCAGCTTTGTGCGGGATCCCTCTGATGTGCTGGAGCTGCGGGAGCTCATTGCCTCAGCCAAACGGCCTTCTTCCGGCTCAGCCGACAAGCGGGTACCCATCATCGTCAAGATCGAGAAACACGAGGCCATCGAACAACTGCCCCAGATTTTGGCCCTCAGCGACGGTGTGATGGTGGCGCGGGGAGATCTGGGGGTAGAGCTGCCCGCGGAAGAGGTGCCGATCCTGCAGAAGCGGGTGATCGCCCTGGCCAACTCCCTGGGGATCCCGGTGATTACGGCCACCCAAATGCTGGACAGCATGGTGCACAGCCCCCGGCCTACCCGTGCCGAAATCTCCGATGTGGCCAACGCCATTTTGGATGGCACCGATGCCGTCATGCTCTCCAACGAGACGGCTGTGGGCAAATACCCTGTCGAGGCCGTTGCTACCATGGCCCGCATTGCCGTGCGCACTGAGCGCGATTACTTTGACCTGACCTCCGCCGACCGACGACAACGCCTTCGCGCCCTTGCCATGCAGGAGCTGAGCCAAAACAACGGCAACAGTCCTGCTGGAATGCGGCCCAAAACCCTGATCACCGACTCGATCAGCCGCGCCGTGGGGGAGATCGCCCAAGAGTTGGATGCTGTAGCCGTGATGACCCTGACCAAAACAGGGGCTACTGCTCGCAATGTCTCCAAGTTTCGCCCCCGCACTCCCATCCTGGCCGTAACCCCCCATGTGGAGGTGGCACGGCGGCTGCAGTTGGTTTGGGGAGTTCATCCGCTGTTGGTTATGGATTTGGCCACCACCCGCCAGACCTTTCAAGCGGCCATCAGCTTGGCTCAGGAAGATGGCTTGCTCAAGGATGGCGACTTGGTGGTGCTCAGTGCAGGAACCCTGCCAGGCGTTGCGGGATCCACCGATCTGATCAAGGTGGATGTGGTGAAAGCGGTGGTGGCTCAAGGCAAAGGGTTTGGCAAAGGCATTGTCAGCGGCCCGGCCCGCATCTTGAGATCCAGCCTCGATGCCAGCAAAATCACCGCCGGGGACATTTTGGTTGCCCAATCCACCGACGCCAACTATGTGGAGGCCATCAAGCAGGCAGCCGGGGTGATTACCGAGGAAGAGGGAGCTTCCTCTCATGCGGCGGTCATTGGCCTGCGGCTGGGGGTGCCGGTGCTGGTGGGGGTCAAGGATGCCACCCGCTTAATCCGGGATGGGTCTATTGTCACTTTGGATGCAGAAAAAGGCATAGTGACTGCGGGAGCCGATGGCCTAGGCTTTTAACCGGGCTCTGAAGTTATCTGCAATACAAACTTGTATCTCTTGCTACGAAACGAGACCCAGTTCTATGATGGGGGTGACAGGGCAAGATTTTCCCGACCCCTCGGTGCGTCCCATTCATCCCACGTGTAGGTTAAGCTATGCCCACTTTACAAGCCACCCACTATGCGGTTGAGGCTATCCAGGAGGAAGCTCGTCGCCTTGTCCGGCAGGGGGTCTTGCGCCGCTCCGAAGCCATTGCCCACCTGCAACCCTTCTTCCCCCAGCGGGAGTGGCAGGCGATTGCCCAAGAGCTGGAGCTGCAAGACTACTGCCCCTCGGATCCTCTCTGCGATTTAATCGGCGACTGCGAGGAGTGGGGCGAAGACTGACTCTCGATCTGCCGAGGATGGCAAGCGGTCGGCGTTGGCAGACAGCCAATGCTTCTTTCTATTCCACCCGTTTTTTCCCTCTTGATCTGTCGGCGGTTAAGCTGGATGAACTATAGTCAGTAATTAAACATCCCTTTTCGCCGGGTTCGCATGGGTCAGACGGCTGTCATTGCCACCTCAGATGGAGGTCTCGACCTGAATAGCCTCGGTTTTGAGGTGCCAGGGTGGCTGCGTGCTCTGCTTTCCGGTGCCGAGGATCCCGGCGATGGGTTGCGGCCCTACACGGCTGAAGAAGCCGATCTGCTGCGCCGTGCCTTTGAGTTTTCTTACTGTTTGCATCAGGGCCAAAAACGCAAATCGGGGGATCCCTACATTGCCCATCCGGTAGCCGTGGCCACTCTCCTGCGGGAGCTGGGGGGAGATGCGGTGACGGTGGCAGCGGGCCTTTTGCACGATGTTATTGAGGATACAGAAGTTACCCCAGAAGCCCTGGAAGCTGAATTCGGCTCTGAAGTTCGCCTACTGGTAGAAGGAGTTACCAAACTCTCTAAGTTCAATTTCTCCAGCAAAACCGAGCAGCAAGCGGAAAATTTCCGCCGCATGTTTGTGGCCATGGCCAAAGATATTCGAGTCATCGTGGTCAAGCTGGCGGATCGCTTACACAACATGCGCACGCTGCAGTATCTCTCCCCCAGTAAGCAACGGCAAATTGCAGCCGAAACCATGGAAATTTTCGCCCCTTTGGCCAACCGGCTGGGGATCTGGCATTTCAAATGGGAACTGGAAGACTTGGCTTTTAAGTATCTGGACTACGAGGCTTACCGGAAGATTCAGGAATTGGTCAACGCCAAGCGCGCCGAGCGAGAGGCCGAGATCCAAGCTTTTATCGAAGAGCTGCGGCAGAACCTTCTTCAAGCGGGACTGGAACGCTTTGAGATCAGCGGACGGCCCAAACATTTGTACAGCATCTATCGCAAGATGCAGCAGCAGCACAAAGAATTTCACGAGATTTACGATCTCTCGGCAGTGCGGGTGATCGTGCATACCAACAGCGAGTGCTATCGGGTGCTGGCAGTCGTTCACAACTGCTTTCGCCCCATCCCCGGGCGTTTCAAAGACTACATTGGTCTGCCCAAGGCCAATCGTTACCAATCTTTGCATACGGCGGTGATTGGCCCGCAGGGAAGACCGGTGGAGGTGCAGATCCGCACCGAAGAGATGCACCGCGTGGCTGAGTACGGGATCGCCGCCCACTGGAAGTACAAGGAGGCCGGCAGCACCACCGTCAAGGCGGACGAGGAGCGCTTCACCTGGCTGCGGCAGCTCTTGGAGTGGCAAAACGACCTCAAAGACGACAAAGAGTATCTGGACACCCTTCGCGAGAATCTGTTTGAGAGCGAGGTTTACGTTTTCACGCCCAAGGGGGACTTGCTGGCCCTGCCCCAGGGATC
The DNA here is from genome assembly GCF_054060015.1 of Thermostichus sp. MS-CIW-25. NCBI lineage: Bacteria > Bacillati > Cyanobacteriota > Cyanophyceae > Thermostichales > Thermostichaceae > Thermostichus > Thermostichus sp. MS-CIW-25. The sequence continues at coordinate 56,652 of NZ_JBSSCS010000002.1, read as the reverse complement.
CTGTCCGGTGGACTTCGCCTATCGCATCCACTCCGAAGTTGGGGATCACTGTGCGGGGGCGCGGGTGAACAACAAGATCGTGCCTCTGGATACCCGCCTGCGCAACGGCGACATCGTGCAGATCATTACCCACAAGAATGCCCATCCCAGCCTGGACTGGATCAATTTCGTTGCCACCAGCTCTGCCCGCAATCGCATTCGCCAATGGTTTAAGCGCTCCAATCGCGAGCAAAACATCGCGCGGGGCCGGCATTTGCTGGAGCGGGAGCTGGGCAAAACGGGCTTTGATGCCCTGCTCAAATCAGAGCGGATGCAGAAGGTAGCCGAAAAGCTCAACTACGCCAGTGTAGAGGATTTGTTAGCCGCTCTGGGTTATGGTGAGACAACCCCCACGCTGGTGATCCATCGGCTGCAGGAGGTCAGCAGGCCGGCAGTATCTGCTCCCACAGAGGAGGAATCGCTTGAGGGATCCAAGCTGTTGTTGCCACGGGCTTCTGCGGCTCCCAGTTCCGTCAAATCCCAATCTCCCATTCTGGGGGTGGAGGGTCTGAAACACCAGTTGGCCAAGTGTTGTAATCCGCTGCCGGGGGATCCGATCTTGGGCGTGGTCACCCGCTTTAAGGGGATCAGCATCCATCACCGGGATTGCCCAAGGGTGGCCCAGGTTTCGGGGGAACGGCTGGTGCCGGTACGATGGAACGAAGAGCAACTGCGGCAGAGCGCCCAGATCTACCCGGTAGAACTGCATCTGGAGGTTATCGACCGCGTTGGGGTGCTGCGGGACATTCTTTCCCGTCTATCGGATCAAGGCATTAATGTTCGCAATGCTAAGGTACAAACTTTTGCCAACCGCACCGCCCTGATCGATCTCTGTATCGATGTACGTGATAAAAAACAGCTCACCCAGGTTCAAAGTCAACTGCGCCAGCTTTCTGACGTGATCGTGCTGCGCTCCCGCCATCACCAAAACGGATCCCGTTGACCTACGCCTGGCCCTTCGCGGGTACGGACTCTAGACCGCATCCCTATTGCGACTCGCTCCTGCAGCAGCCCAATTTTGGGTCAGGCGCTGTCCCATCCTCATCCTGACCTCCTTTGCCGCTTCTGGTGCGCAGAGCGCTTTCCCGCTCCTCTGGGGTCTTGCCAAAAATCCCGTGTCAGCTCACAGGTGGCCAGGCAAGGCCGACAAGCCCAGAGCAATATCCCAGGCTTTCTTCGACAGCCTGTGGAAAACCTGTGGAAATCCAGCGAAGCCCGCCCCAGCTCCGGTGGAATCCCCAGCCATATCTAGGGGGAAGGATTCACTACCTTAGGGGATCTCACACTGACTGTGCGTTAATTTTTATGAATTTGTCAGAAAACCATAACATTAGCCTGTGGAAAACCTGTGGAAAAACCTGGAAAATCTGTGGAAAACCTGTGGAAAAACCCCCAAGTTATTAACAGGTATAAATACCCTGTGGAAAAGTGGCCAAGTTATCCACAGTTTTTCCACAGGTGGGGAATAGGCTCAAAAGCTCATGGCGCAAGGTGTTGACGATCACTTTCCACAGTTTCCACAGCCCCTACTACTACTAGATCAAAAAATTAAATTAGGCAGGGATCGAAATTTCAGATCTGTCCTACGCGCGAGGCAAATTTTCCAAAACTTGTCTGCAAGGGCAGGGATCCAGTCGGGGCAGCCGGTGTAGGATGTGCATGTTCAGCCCTCAAGTGCCCCTGATGGTGCAAGCTCAGCGTCCTGTGGATCGAGAATCGGAAACCGAGTCGTTCGCGCCGGTGTTGCGCAGCAGCAAGACTGCAGCTCCCTATCGTGGGGAGAGCCGCTTTAACGAAGCTGTTGACGCGCCGCTGGAGGGTTTTAGCTTCACCTGCGAGCAAGCCGATCTCAGCCACCACCTCGCTTCCGTTGGACGGGCTGTGGCCAGCCGCCCCGCCCTGCCCGTTTTGGCCAACGTGTTGGTAGAGGTCGATGCGGAAACTCAACGGGTTGCCCTCACTGCCTTTGACTTGAACTTGTGCATTCGCAGCGAGTTCGAGGCTCAGGTCAAGGGATCCGGTCGCACCACCCTGCCGGCCAAGCTGCTCAGCGACATCGTCAGCCGCCTGCCCAGCGGCCCAGTGACTCTTGACGCGAGCAGCCAAGCCCAGGAGAGTGCCCCTGTGATTCTCATGTCGGCAGCCGGCCAGTATCAAGTGCGCAGCCTGTCGGCTGAAGAGTACCCCACCCTGCCGGAGATATCGCTTCCCGCCGCCGACGCAGATGGCGATTTTGTGGGGGAGGAAAGCCCAACAGCTCAGGCCCTGGAGCTGCCCATCGAGAGCCTGTTGCAAGGGATCGGCCAAACCCTTTTTGCGGCCTCTGGAGATGAGACCAAGCAGGTGCTCACAGGAGTGCATGTCAAGCTCTTGCCAGGGGATCCCCCTTGCCTAGAGTTTGCGGCCACCGACGGGCATCGTCTGGCGATGGTGCAGGTGGAGGCGGACGGGATCCCGGTTGCTTCGGCTCATGGGGAAATAGGGTTGGATTTCACCATTCCCGCTCGCACTTTGCGAGAGGTGGAGCGCATCCTCGGCACCCAGACCGCGGCCTCTACGGTGGAGCTGAGGTTTGACCGATCCCAGGTGCAGTTTGTCCTGCCCCCTCGCGCCGGCAAAACCCAGTGCCAACAGCGGATTACCAGCCGTCTCTTGGAGGGCCAATATCCCGACTACAACCGCCTGATTCCCAGGCAATTTGAGCGGCAGGTAACCCTGGAGCGTCGGCCCTTGATGGAGTCGCTGGAGCGGGTGGGAGTACTCGCTGCCCAAAGAAACGACATCGTCAAGTTCAATCTTTCTGCCGCAACCCAAACCCTGCGCATCAGCACCGAGGCGCCCGATGTGGGCAGTGGCGAGGAATCGTTGCCGGTGCAAATGTCCGGCCCTGACCTGGAGCTGGCCTTCAATGTGCGTTACCTGCTGGATGCCCTCAGGGTGTTTCATACGCAGCAGGTGAGCCTGGAGCTAAACGGCGCCACGCAGCCGGCCATCTGGAAGCCCCTTGGGGCAATGCGGCTCTGTTATTTGGTTATGCCGGTGCAGCTACGGGCTACCTAGTCTTAGGAGAGCTCCACCCAGCTCTAGTCCAAAACTCTCAAGGTCATCTCAGTACAAATCTACAGTTGTTTGCATTGCCCCCTCTCCCAGAGGGAAAGGAGCCAGGGATGGTCGCGGAAGCGGCGCCGAGCGTTCAGGGAGTGTCCTAATCTAGCTTGAAATGACCGTGTTTTAGGTGGGGCTACCGTGTTTGAGTCGATCCAGCTCAAACAAAGCGGTGGGTAAACTCCTGCACCAAGTCCACACGTCCTTTGCGCAAAACCGCTCCCACGAGAGCAAGACCATGGCGGCCCAGCACTGTGGCCTCAGAAAGAGGGTAGGGCATGTATGTTAGCTTGCGTCCCTGGCCCAGAGACAATAGCCCCACCATTTTCTGGCGCCGGCCTCGAGGCCGTAAGATCCTGCTAGGAAAGCGTATCCAAGTTAAGTAGAGGGGGCTTCCAAATCGTTGCTGCCAGCTGCAGAGCTGGAATTGCCTTCCAGGGCTGCTTGGGCGTTGCGGCGCAGGCGGTGGGCCTTGAGCCGGCGCAGGGCAGAGGCCGGAAACTTGTGGTCGAATTCCCGATCATCGATCCGGGCCAGCTCCTGGAGATCAGGGGCAACATTCCAAGAGTAGGGCTGAAAATCCGGGATCCGGCTGGGTTGGGCAAAGCGTTGGTTCCAAGGGCAGACCTCCTGGCAGATGTCACAGCCGGCCACCCAGTTGTGCAGGTTCTGGGCAATCTTGGCAGGGATCCGCTCGGCGTGGCTTTCTAGAGTGTGGTAGGCAACGCAGCGGCGGGAATCCACCACCCCTGGGCTGACGATGGCCTGCGTGGGGCAAGCCTCTAGGCAGCGGGTACAGGTGCCGCAGTGAGCGGTGTGGGGCTGGTCAGGGAGCAACGGCAGGGTGGTCAGGATCACTCCCAGAAACACCCAGGAGCCGTACTCGCGGGTGAGCAACAGGCTGTTTTTGCCGATCCAACCCAAGCCCGCCTGCATGGCCCAGGGCTTTTCCGCCACCGGGCCGGTATCCACGTAGAATCGACCCGTATGATTTGGGAACTGGGCTTGCATCCAGAGGTGGAGTTGTTTGAGCCGCCGTCCCAACACGCGGTGATAATCTCGACCCCAAGCGTAGCGGGAGATCTTGCCCTTGCCGGGATCCTGGCTGTGGCGGATGGGGGTGTAGTAATTCAAAGCCACACAGACCAACGACTGCACCCCCGGCAGCACCTGCTTTGGATCCATTCGCCTAGGATCCGCCATCCAGGCCATGTCGGCGGCCATGTCCGCAGCCAGCCAAGCTTGCAGGCCCCGCAAGTCGGGGGGATCCTCTATGCTGGCAATGCCGACTTTGTCAAAACCCAGGGCCAGGGCCTGTCGTTTCACCTGCGCAGTGGCTCTGGCCCAGTCGACCTCTGAACCCGCAGGGATCCCTGCCATGGCTATGCCGGCAAACCCATCACGCGGCGGTAGCGGGCCTCCAGCTGTGCCACCTGCTGTGAGCGGCGGGAGGGATCCCAGGTGCTGTGGGCAAACAGATCCTGCCGCAGCTTGGCCACATCCACCGTCGTCACGGCTCCGCCGGACACCACCTGTTTTCCTCGCACCCAAACGCTATGCACTGCCTGGGTGGGCCGACCCAACACCAGCAGCCCAATGGGATCGGTACGGGGCAACAGCGACAGTTGGGTGAGATCGTACAGCACCAGATCCGCTTGCTTGCCCACTTCCAGGGATCCCATCTGATCCCCCAGGCCCAAGCCGATTGCCCCACCTCGGGCTGCCATCTCGATGCTCTCGCGGGGAGAAATCCAGTGGCGGTAGTCGGGATCCGTGATGTTGTGAAGGATGGTGCCGATTTTGATGGCCTCTAGCAAATCCTGCGAATCGTTGCTGGCCGATCCATCGCAGCCAAAGGCCACGTTCACCCCTGCCCGGCGGTATTTCAAGATGGGGGCAATGCCGCTGCCCAGGCGCAGGTTGCTCAGGGGGTTGTGAACAACGGTAGAGCCGGTGCGGGCCAAGATCTCGATATCGGCATCGCTGAGCCAGACACAGTGGGCCAAGGAAGTTTTCCGGTCTAGGTAGCCCAAGCGCTCCAGATGCTCCACAGCACTACAGCCGTACTTTTCCTGGGCCAACATCTGCTGGGCGCGGGTTTCCAACAGGTGGGCGTGGCGGGGTAGGTCATACTTCTGGCTTAACTCCGCACAGCCCTTGAACAGCTCGTCTGAGCACAGTTGGATCCCTGTGGGAGCCACCATGAGGGTAATGCCCTCTTCTGGCCGGTGAAAGCGCTGCACCGCCTCTTCCACAATGGCCAGCACCTCTGCTGTGGAGAGGGGATAGGTTTCCGGCTCCTGATCCCAAGAGGAGCTGCTGGGCAACCCCCGAGAGAGAGCCTGATCCTGGATCAAGGGGCCCACGAAGGCACGGATCCCGACTTCTCGGTAGGCCCGTACCGCCGCCTCAATGGTGGCCAACTCTTGGCCTGGGATCAACACCAGATGATCCACCACCGAGGTGCCCCCCGTCAGCAGGGTTTCCACCGCCGTCCCCAGCGCGCTGAGATAGATTTTTTCCGGATCCGGCGGCGCATACTCGTGCAGTTGTGCCAGCCACAGCTCCAGCGGATAGGGCGGTATGATCCCTCGTTGCCACATTTCGGGAGAATGGGTGTGGGCATTGACAAAGCCCGGCAGCAAGAGTTGGTTACTGGCATCCAGTTCCAGGCTGTCTGCGCCCGTTGCGGGTAACCCTCTGCCTATGGCAGCAATCCGCTCCCCCTCGATTCGCACATCTGCGGTTTCGTAGCCGGTGGCGGTGGGAATTAACGCATTGCGCAAGATAAAACTCATGCCCGGGATCCAAAAAGGCCGTCTGCTACCTTAGCGTGCTGGAGTTAACCCTGCCAAGGCGGGAGGATCAGAACATTTGCATGCATAACCTAGCCTTTCCCCCAAGGGATACCCAAGCGTAGTGGTTATAGAACTGCCGACATAGAGGTGCCCACACTCTCCATAACGCAGTTTCAACGCCTCTGCACCGCCGACATGGCCCTACAGCTCAGCCTTGACCGGCTATTTCTTTTTCTTGGCGGAGCCTTTTTTGGCCGGCTTGCTCTCGGCAGCAGGGGCCGGTTCTGGGGCAGGTTCTTCAGGAGGAGCGGGTGGAGTCTCTTCCACTTTGGGGGCCTCTGCCGGCTTGAGACCGGCTTGAGCGGCAACCTCAGCAGCAAAATCCACTTCTTCTTTCTCGATCCCCTCTCCCAGGACAAAGCGCACAAACCGCCGCACCCGAATGTTTTCCCCCAGTTTGGCAATGTGCTGCTTGACCAATTCCTCCACCGTGATCGAGGAATCTTTAATAAAGGGTTGATCCAACAGGGATAACTCTTTCAGGCGCTTTTCGATGCGACCTTGCACGATCTTCTCGCGTATGTTCTCCGGCTTATTGGCCAGATCTTCTTTGCCCATTTCAATGGCTTTTTCCCGCTCCACCACTTCAGCAGGGATCTGGTCAACGCTGACGTATTCTACGTTTTGGCAGGCGGCAATCTGCTTGGCGATGTCTTGCACCAATTTCTTGAAATCTTCGTTGCGGGCCACGAAGTCCGTCTCGCAGTTCACTTCCACCAACACCCCAATTCGATTGCCGAAGTGGATGTAGCTGTCAACTGCCCCCTCTGCCGCGACGCGACTGGCCTTTTTGGCTGCCCCTGCCAACCCTTTCTGTCGCAGCCAGGTGACGGCTTTCTCCATATCGCCACCGGAATCTTCCAGGGCTTTTTTGCAGTCCATCATGCCTGCGCCCGTCTTTTCGCGCAGCTCTTTGACCAGTTTGGCATCAATGCTCATGAGGGCTCCTCGAATGAAAGAACGGGAAGAATGTGGCGGGATATGAGTGAGAATGAGCGGGCTTCGGTAGAATTGTAAACCTAGATTTCAAGAATACACGCCTCTGGATAGGGAACAGGCAGGGAAGTGTCCGGATTGCACGGGATCCCTGCCCTTGCTCTAGCCTTCGTCGGCTTCTCCTTCTTCTTCGTCCTCCATATCCTCCAGCATGTCGTCGTCCAGATCCATGGCCCCTTCGTAGTCGTACTCATCCTCCTCAACGGTGTCGAGCTGCCCATGCCGCCCTTCGTAGATGGCATCCGCCAGCTTGCCTACAATCAGCTTAATCGCTCGGATGGCATCGTCGTTAGAGGGAATGAAGATATCGCTGAGATCGGGGTCGCAGTTGGTGTCCAGCAGTGAGATGATCGGGATGTTCAGCTTGATACATTCCTGAACGGCGTTGGCCTCCCGCCGCTGATCGACGATGATCACCGCATCGGGGAGCTTGCGCATCGTTTTAATGCCGCCCAAGTACTTTTCCAACCTGGCCAACTCTCGCCGCAGACGGCTGGCCTCTTGTTTGGGCAGGCGATCCAGAAGACCGCTGCTCTCCATCTCCTCAATTTCTTTGAGGCGGTCGATGCGGGTTTTGATGGTGGCCCAGTTGGTGAGCATACCCCCCAACCAGCGCTGGTTGACATAGTAGCTGCCACAGCGACGAGCCTCTTGAGCGATGATCCCGGCAGCTTGCCGTTTGGTGCCCACAAACAGGAAGCGCCAACCCCTGTCAGCAGCATCCCGCACATACTCGTAGGCTTCGTTCAGATAGCGGGCCGTCTGCACCAAATCGATAATGTGGATGCCGTTCCGCTCGGTAAAGATGTAGGGCCGCATTTTCGGGTTCCAGCGGCTGGCCTTGTGGCCGAAGTGAACCCCTGCCTCCAACAGTTGAGGCAAACTGACTACGCTCATGAGTTTTTCCTCTCCTACGGGTTAGCCTCCGCCCGAACGGATCCCAGTTACGGCCTTCCCGCCGGTTACCTGCACAGAGCGCTCTACCCCCATTGGCAAGGAACTCAGGAGCTGTTGCAGCAAACCGCGAAAGGGCTGTAAGGACACCCGGTGGTTCAGGCGTGCGATTTCTTAACGGCTTAACTAAGCTAGCATGTTTTCCACGGGATCCCGCAGCTTGGGGTTAACTCTGGCCGCGATCCGATGCTAGACTAGCTAGGCACTTCATGGGCTTCTACCCGTAAGTGCGTCGGGGCGTAGCGCAGCTTGGTAGCGCACCACTTTGGGGTAGTGGGGGTCGTGGGTTCAAATCCCGCCGCTCCGATACTGAGTAATCAGGGGAGGGCTTGAGCCGGACAAAGCCCACTATGCCGGAAACTTTGAGGTACTTTGGCTCCGCTGTCAATCCCTTGCCATTGGCTCCGTTGATCGGCAGCCTTAAGAATCAGGTCACAAGCTTGGCCGGACAATATGGGATCCCGGTTTTACGGTGCTGGATCCCGATGCGGAGCCGACCTTGAACAACATGGGGTTTCGACGGATCTGGAGCGCTTAATCACGGCCCAGGATCCAGGCAATAAGGGAGGGATCCCTGTGGTCAAGATAATACCGAACGGCTTGGGTCAGGTCGATTTCCAGGTCGCGGTTTTGGATGTCGGTGATCATCCTGTGCATAAGCTCCAGATGGATGCGGTCGTCTTGGGTGAGCAGATCATACTTGCCATTGGGGCTGTTGTTGAGGGCGGCCAAGGCCGCTTGGGTGGCGGTAGCCTTTTTGGAAGGAGGCTTGAGGCGGGCATCCCGCAGCAAGAGAAACTGAAGCTCAGGGTGAGCAATCACCAATTGGTTGAAGTTATTGAGCTGTCCATACATGCTGCTGGGACCCACTTGGATAAAGGCAATCACCCGCTTTTTGCTGGGGAAATAGAGGTGATCTGGAAGCTTGTGTTTGCCCAGCTTCAGGGCACTCATGGGGAGAGGATGGATCCCTTGCAGGGCATTGACGATGGTGCGCAATTTGCCGATATCAGCTGTGCTGTCGATGATCGCCTCTTGGGGATAGGCGGCGCGGAGCTGAGCCTCAGTGGTGCGGAGATAGGGATCCAGCGTCTCAACAAGATCGGCAGATGGGCTGGGATCCCGAAGGGGTGGAGATAGAACGATGGAGGGGCCGTGGGCAGGCAGAAGGGGGATGAGCAGTTGTTTGAGGGTTTGCAGCTCAGTTTCGAGCCGCTGGACACGGACGGCTAGATTGCTGGCAGTGGGTACAACTTGCACCTGGGGAGGGAGAGGGATCCCGTTGATGTAGTGGCGGTAGTAGGCTGAGGCTCGGTTGAGAATGGCGCGGATGGAGGGTTGGCTGAGGATATCGCTGAGGTCATCGGCGGTGAAGAGAGCTTGGAGGTGGATCCCTGAGGGCAGGCGGCTCTGGAGAAGGGCTTGAAGCTGGGGAAGAGAGGGGAGATCTAGGGAGAGGACGGTTTGGGAGAGGCGATCGACGGTAGCCCGGTCAAATTGGGTTTGGAAATGTTGCCAACGGTCGGGGAACAGATTGAGGATAAACAGACTGTTGGGAATACGGGTAAAAAGCTCTTTTAGAGCATCGCCAAAGTTGAGAAGGATATCTCGATTTTCCTCTCGGCCCAGAGCCTCCAATTGGTCGAAGACAATGATCAGGGGCTGGTCGAGCAGCGAAAGCCTGCCGATGACTTTCATCCCTTCTAGGGCAAAGGTGTTGCGATCCAGATCTGCACTCCAAGGGGGCAACCCAATCAAGTTGGTTTCTTCAGGATCCAGGTCGGTACCGCTGAGCCAGCGGATGATCTGGTGACGGCGGTTGGGATCCCTGTAGCTGCAGTATTTGATGATGCCCTTGAGAATGTTTTCGGTGGAACCGGTAAGGAAGTTTTGCTCTGCCCACCAGCGCAGAACCTGTTTTTCAATGGCTTGCCATTGTTGACGACGACGCTCGCTGCCTTCTGCTCCCAGGCGATGAAAGAGGTTGAGGGGATCCGCCGTGAGAAGGGAGAGAAACTCTTCAGTTTTTGAGGTTTGGGGGAAGGTTTTCAAGATTTCCACAAAGCTCTTGGCAATCAAGTAGTCGAGCTGGGTGTGGCGATGGGCATCTACCCGTTCGCGCAGGGATTCCAGGGTGTGGCTGTAGATGTGGTGGTAGATGTTGTCGGGATGGGTGGGCTGAGGGATAAACAGGAGACGGTTGTAGCGCAGGAGGTTTTGGGCCACCCGCATGATCAGGTGGGTCTTGCCGGATCCAGGTTCTCCCAGTAAGACAACCCCTCGGCTCTGGTGGTTGGGATCCCGTTGGATCTCCTGTAGGGTGGCAGTGAGCTGCTGGTACTGAGGCTGATAGATGGTGGTCTCGTCGGGATAATGCTGAAAGGGATTGTCAACTCTGCTGTTGGCGAAAGGATTGGGAACATTCTGGGCTTTGAGCTGAGCGTGGGTGAGGTGGCGATAGAGGTGGTAGGTAAAGAGGGCATCGTAGCTGGCGTCGTGGGCCAGTTTGGAGTTGAAGTAACCGCTCTCCAGTTGGATCCCGAGATGTTTGCTGAGATACTCTAGGCTGTAACCGGCAAGGTTGGGAAAACATTGCTTGGCGGCTGACCAAGTACAGAAGATGGGGTTAGGAAGCCAATCTTGGTTAACTTGGTCAAAGGCTTGTTTAAGGATTTTTAGGTCGTGATCTGCGTGGTGGAAAACAAGAGTCTTGCCTTGTGCCAAGCGCCGCAGGTCAGCAACGATTTGGGCCAAAGGTTTGGGCTGGGGGTGGTGGGGCGAGTATTCTTGGGTGTAGGCATGGTAAATAAGCTTGCCGCTGCTGTCGATAAGGGCGATTTCTTTGAGGTTGGGGTTGCCCTCGGTGTCGATAACCAAGTAGCTCATGGAAGGGCGGGATCCCGTGATGCTAATGTGCTCAATATCTCAGTGTAATTCTGGGTAGGCGGGTTCACCCGACACCAAGGGAACTAGAGATGAGTGAGCAGTGGTATTTTGCATACGGAAGTAACCTAGATGCCCAGCAGATGGGACACCGTGCTGTTGATTTCAAGGAAGCTAGGCGTGCTCGTTTGCAGGGATACCGCCTGACGTTCAACAAGCGCGGCAACGATGGAACCGGCAAGGCCAACATTGTCCGGGATCCCTCTGGGGTTGTGTGGGGAGTTGCCTATCTGTGCAGCTCGGACAGGCTGGAGAGGATGGATCGGTATGAAGGAATTTCGGGAGGTCATTACCGTCGCCAGCAGGTTCAGGTTCGAAGCGATGAGGGTGAAGTGATCGAAGCAATGACTTACGTGGCGGGAGATTCATTCATTGATGATTCATTGATCCCAAGCGAGGGATATCTTCAAGGAATCTTGAAGGGGGCACGAGAGCATGGGCTTCCCCCCGACTACATTCATCAAATTGAAGCGATGGGGTTGGGTGGCTGAGAGCACTCTGTCCAAGGGGATTGAGGCTGCTGGCAAACAGGTTCCTGCCCCTGACCTTAAGATGGAGCCTCAAACCAGGCGGGTTGATCCCGAACGGTTTTGGCAGCGTCCAGATCCAAGAGAGTGCGGCCTATCCGATAAAAGTGACGGCACATCCGTTGGCAATCCGAAAGGTCGGCGACTGTTATCTCAATCACCTACAACCATGCCAAACAGGCCACAGTAAAAGGCTGGCCATCGCAATGGTACTCCTCTTGCGTCTACAGATGCGGTGGGGCTAGTGTTGCCAGACTCTCATCTAACTCAGTAACTGTTCTTGCAACACGGAGTTTCTCAATAAAACGATGTAGTCTTGAATCTCTTGCGGAAGCATTTTAATGTCGCTATCCATTTGTCGATGAACAGAGAGAACCTCAACTCCAACCAGTTGATTTTCCTTGTCGAAATCCAAAACAACCCCAGGGGCAATCTCCTCTGAGCTTTGGACTTGAGCTGTTGTCAAACGAATATATCCAGCATCCACATCAGGATCAAACTCGATGAAAGGTCTCATGGCAGCTTTTTCCCCATTGTTCGATCAAAAAAGATAGTCACCACTGTCCAAGGATCCGTTGATTCATCGTAAACAATCTTCAGGAGGCGATTGCCGTACTCCGGAATTCGACCATAGGCTTGCTTGAGCTGAGGATCTTTGGGATCCACTTGTACGTAGTCAGGGCAGCTCAGAACTCTCTCGATCCACTGGCTTGCGATCTCTTTTCGCTGCTGCAGCCGTCTCAACGCATGCTCAGACTCTAACACGAGCTACCCAAATGAGATAAGGAGCCGCTGGCGGGAGCTGACAACTCTTTTTTTCCTGCGGTTAAAGAGTAAACCTTGCCATATCATCTTCTCCACCGGATCTCGACCGTCAAACGGGGGGATCCCTGAGCAAGCTAGCTCTGAGATAGGCGCTTCACCTCAGCTCCAGAGAGCAGGCGATGGGCTTCTTGCAACAAAGCCGGGATCCGGTCGCGGTGGGGGCTGTGGATAAGATAAGGTCGCAGGGCTTCGGCATCCACTTTGTCTGCCCGCTGGCCGGGGAGCCAACTGCCGGCATTGCCCAACAGGTTGTAACGGCTCTTGGCATAGTCCACCAAGTCATAGGCCAAGACCAAATTGCGCAGCAGCAGAATGAACGGGATATTCACTTGTCCGGGGGTTTGGTCGTAGCGAGGCAGGCCCTGGTGCCAAGTTTTGGCGTAGTGTTCCCCCACCTGCTCGATCAAAGCTTGCTCTAGGCGGGCCAGGATCGGCGGCAACAGCTCATCAGCCCGATCCAATAACTCCACCGCCTGCAGGTGCTCATCAAAATCGCTGGGTCGGGCCGCCCCAATGCTGAGGGTGTGAACCTGGGGATGGGACAGACAGAACAGGTCGTTGAAGACCATCGGGCTGAGGGGTTGGCACAACTGCACCAGCTTGGCGGGCGGATCGTAAAGCCTGCCCCCCTTGTCTGAGGGACTGATGATGAATACCCCCATATCCTGCTGGGCGGCAGCCTCAATGGCGGGCCAGTTGGTTTGGTTGACAAAGTACCAGTGCAGGTTGACGTAATCAAAGCCCCCTGACTGTATGGCTTCCACAATCAACTCCGTCGGCCCATGGGTGGAGAAGCCAACGAAACGCACCCGTCCCTGCCGTACTAGGCGCTGACACACCTCCAGGCACCCCCCTGGACGCAGGCTGTGTTCCAAGTCTTCCCAGGTGTTCAACCCGTGGATGGCCAGCAGATCCACGTAGTCGAGGTTCAAGTAGCTCATCGATTGCTCGAACTTGGCCAGGAACTGCTGCGGGTCGGCGCTGGGGCCAATTTTCGTCTGCACAATTAGATCTTGCCGGGGAAAGAGCGGCAAAATGCGGCCCAACTGCATTTCAGAAGTGCCATAGCCGCGGGCAGTTTCGATGTGGTTGATGCCCACCTCCAAGGCCCGGCGAATCGTCGCCTCCAGGTTCTGCTGGCTTGCCGCTGGGATCCCTGACCAAGGAGTATCTTGCCAACTGTGTTGATAGCGCATGCCACCACAGCTCAGCACGGGCATAGACAGCTCGGTACGCCCAAATCTGCGATACTGCATGGTTTTTCCCCTGGACTAAGCCCCATTTTAGGGCGGGCTTTCCATACCCGACCGCCGAAACTTGAACCCTGAGCCGGCCGCATTGTGCAGCAGTCACCGTCAGAAATCAAGAAATCAGATCAGTCTGGAAATGTGAGGGCTGCAGGGGAGCGACTAAGCTAGAGTGTTTTAGGAGTACGGGGCTGACGGGGCTCGAACCCGCAACTTCCGCCGTGACAGGGCGGTGCTCTAACCAATTGAACTACAGCCCCAATCGCTGCGAATATCTATTCTGGATGTGGACGAGGATTGTTGTCAATCATGGTGGTTAGTCTGGCAGCACAGGCCGCAACCCTTGTGGATACCGCTCCGCAAAATGGGATCCCAACGGCGGCGATGCAACAGGTGGCGGATGTGCTCACCCAGGTGGCCCAACACCTGGATCACCTGCAATACACCACCTTGCGCTACCCCGATGGCGGCTGGCTGACGGTGCGGGTGGTCGAGGATCCTGCTGCTGGCGACTCATCCTCAGAGGGATCCCAGCCGACGACTCATCTGTGGATCCCGGCCTTCGGCCACCTGGAAGATGCCCACACCACACTGGCAGAGCTCAAGGAGCGATCGCCGGAGCTGGAGACCGCTTCTTTTGGGGTCTTGGAGCTGTTGTTCTTGGCGTTGGGCCTTTCCCGGGCCGATGGCATCGTCTTTTACGACCAAGCTGGGGATCGGCAACAGGGCAAAACCGTAGCCTGCCGAGCTTTGATGGAACAGGTCAATCAATCGCTTCGCAGATGGGCCTCTCCACCCCCTTCAATGGCTTGAGCTCTTGAACTTTTCTCTTTTATGGTTTTGTGGTCATTTCGATTCAAACTAGGACAAAGCGTTGAATGCGGAGGGCCAGAAGGCTTTTCTAAGGACTCCGTCCCGCTGGCGCGAGCAGTAGCCCAGACGTCTCATCCTAACCTGAAACAACTATAAAACTATTAAAGATCTATAAAGTTTAAAGATCGCAACGCAAAATTCCAGATCCGCAATCCGCCCTGCGTCAACTCAAGATGGCCCCCTGTCGGCGGGCAAACTTCCGCAGCTTCTCGTCCATCCGCGCCCCCCGTAGATCCGCTTTGCAAAAGTTGGTAAAGCGCTTGCTCTTTTCTTCTGGGTATCGAGCCAAACGAACCCCACCGCCCATCGACCAGATCACCGAGCTGGCCACCACCAAGGCGATCCCAGCCGCTCCTAACGCATAAACCAAATTGCCCGTGGTCAGGCGGACAAGCAAAAAGGCCAGGATCCCTGAGCCCAGCAGCCCCCCCAAACCTGTCAGGATCCCTCCCAACGTCTTGGCCGATCCAGACAGTTGGATCAAAACCCGCAGCCAGTAGGGTTGAGGGGTGTTGAAGAGGATGCCGCGCAGATCCGCCCCCTGCAAGTTGGCCCCTGAGAAATCGGCCCCCCGCAGATCGGCCTGGCGCAAATCATAGCCGGCTAGGTTTTGGTTGGCAAAGGACTTTCCCCGCAGATCCGCTCCCGCCATGGAAGGGATCCGCGGTGGGGTAGCCGGCTTGATCCGTCCGCCGCCTGTGATGCTACTGGCTCGGCCCAGTTGGGTAAAACCGGTGGTGCTCCCCCACTCAGAGGGGATGGATAGCGGGCTGCTGGCTGTCATTCCCCCTGCGGTGGACGGAGGGAGGGGTGTGGGCACGAAACCACCCGAGCGGCGCTTGGCCCAGTAGCCGGAGATCACCGATGTGCTGGGATTGGCAGACAGGGGGGAGTTGGGCAACACAATCGGTGCTTCTTCCACCGGGATCCCTTGCAGCGCCCGCAAGACCTCGGTGGCGGTGGCAAAGCGCTGATTGATGGCCGGCTGCAACATGCGGTGCAAAATGGCGTCGAATTCCGGGCTAAGCTGCAGTTCATCCGACCAATCCCACTGTCCCGTTTCATGGTTATAAAACTTGGCCGGAGATTCCAACGTCATCAAGTTGATGCAGGTAGCCGCCAAAGCATAGAGATCGCTAGAGGGACCGACCGCCTGGCCGGCTACTTGCTCCGGGGGAGAAAAGCCCAGCGAGCGAATGGCCGTCGCCTCTTCTGCCGAATCCTGGCCCGGGCCGAGCTGCTTGACGGCCCCAAAGTCGATCAGCACCAATCGGCCATCTTCTTTGCGACGAATCAGGTTGGCGGGTTTAATGTCTCGGTGAACCGTGTTGTGGCTGTGGACATAGCTGAGGATCAGCAGCACCTCCTGCATCACCTGCCGGGTTTGTTCTTCGGAAAAGGGCCCATTGCGACGCATTTCTTGGGAGAGGGTGGTGCCCTGGATAAATTCCTGCACCAAGTAGAACTTGCCGCCTTCCTGAAAGTGGGCGTAGAGCTTGGGGATCTGCGAATGTTCGCCCAGGCGCTCCAACACTTGGGCCTCGCGATTGAAGAGCTCCTCCGCCAGCTTGGCCAGTTGCGGGGATCCCTCGACCGGGCGCAACTGCTTGATCACCCGCCAAGGTTTGGAGGGCATGTCCTCATCCCGCGCCAAAAAGGTAGAGCCAAATCCCCCCTGGCCGATGCGCTTGAAGGCCCGGTAGCGATTGCGCAGCAGGAGGGGATGGCCACAAGAGGCACAGGTAGAGGCATCCGCCGGGTTTTCCGGGTGCAAACAGGCAGGGTTAAGGCAGTAGCAAGTGGGCATACCAGTTTGGGGTTACCGGCTGGCGATCCGGACAACCGAGACGGAGCCAAGAAGTCGGCAGGCAAGTTGTGAGAGATACATACAGGCTAGACCAAGAAGAAACAAATCTTGCACAACTGCCTCAGATAGGCTGATCTTAGCGTCTGCCCGCCCTGAGGTTAATCGGACAAATCGCTTAGGTTTTCGGCGGATGGGGTTTGGTGGAACAGAGGAGAACAACAAGGGCTGGACTGCCCTGCAGAGGGAAAACTTAGAATTGATGAATACAGCCATCTTCGCCTGTCATGTTTCCAGCGCTTTCCGGTGCCGCCATTCGGCAAACTTTTCTGGACTTCTACGCTCAGCGGGGCCACCAGGTGTTGCCCAGCGCCTCCTTGGTGCCGGAAGATCCGACGGTGCTGCTGACCATTGCCGGCATGTTGCCCTTTAAGCCCATTTTCCTGGGGCAACGGGATCCGGAGTACCCACGGGTTACAACGGCCCAGAAATGTGTGCGCACCAACGACATCGAGAATGTGGGCCGAACGGCGCGCCACCACACCTTCTTCGAGATGCTGGGCAACTTCAGCTTTGGCGACTACTTCAAAAAAGAGGCCATTGCCTGGGCCTGGGAGCTGGTGACGGAGGTGTTCGGCCTGCCCCCGGAACGGCTGGTGGTGAGCGTCTTTCGCGAAGATGAGGAGGCTTTTGCCCTCTGGCGAGATGAGATAGGGATCCCGGCCCACCGCATCCAGCGCATGGGAGAGGCGGATAATTTCTGGGCTGCCGGCCCCACCGGCCCCTGTGGCCCTTGTTCTGAGATTTACTACGACTTCAAGCCAGAGCTGGGGGATGAGCGGATCAATTTGGAGGATGACTCCCGCTTTCTGGAGATCTACAACCTGGTGTTCATGGAGCTGAACCGGGATAGCGAAGGTCACCTGATGCCGCTGGCCAAGCAAAACATCGACACCGGCCTGGGGTTGGAGCGGTTGGCCCAAGTGTTGCAGGGGGTGCCCAACAACTACGAGACGGACTTGATCTTTCCCATCATTCAAACGGCGGCTGGGATCGCCGGGCTGAACTACTCCAAGGCCGACCCGGAGCAGCAAATCTCCCTGAAGGTGATCGGGGATCACGCGCGGGCAGTGATGCATTTGATTGCCGATGGGGTGCTTCCTTCCAATGTGGATCGGGGCTATGTGCTGCGGCGGCTGATCCGGCGAATGGTGCGCCACGGGCGATTGCTGGGGATCGGCGAGCCTTTCACCATCCCGGTAATCGAGACCGCGATTCAGTTGGCCGAGGCTGCCTATCCTCAGGTGCGGGAGCGAGAAACCCTGATCAAGACCGAGCTGCAACGGGAGGAAGAGCAATTTCTCAAAACCCTGGAGCGGGGGGAACGGCTACTGCTGGATTTGTTTACTGCCGTCGAATCTTCCCGCCGTGACAGCAGCTCGCCAAAGCAGATCTCCGGCGCCGACGCCTTCAAGCTCTTCGATACCTACGGTTTTCCGCTGGAGCTAACCCAAGAAATTGCCCAGGAACACGGCTTCAGCGTGGATCTGGAGGGCTTTGAACAAGAAATGGAAAAACAGCGGCAGCGGGCCCGCGCCGCCCACCAAACCATCGACCTCACAGCCCAGGGATCCCTGGACGAGCTGGCGGATTTCCTCAGCCAAACGGAGTTTTTGGGGTACAGCCAATCTTCTGCCCGCGGCGTGGTCGAGGCCCTGTTGGTCGAGGGGAAATCGGTGCCCCAAGTGGAGGCAGGGCAAGCAGTGCAGATCGTTTTGGATCGCACGCCCTTCTACGCCGAGTCCGGCGGACAAATTGGTGACCGGGGCTACCTCTCCGGGGATGGCCTGCTGGTGCGGATTGAAGATGTGCAAAAGCAAGGGGATCTGTTCGTTCACTTTGGCCATGTGGAACGCGGGATCCTGCGGGTGGGGGATCCCGTCCAAGCCCAAATCGACCTGGCCTGTCGGCGGCGCGCCCAAGCCCACCACACCGCCACCCACCTGCTGCAGGCGGCCCTGAAAAGAATTGTCGATCCCTCGATTGGTCAGGCGGGATCCCTGGTGGCTTTTGACCGGCTGCGCTTTGATTTCACCCTATCCCGGCCAGTCACCCCTGAGGAGCTGGAACAGATCGAGAACTTGGTGAACACCTGGATTGCCGAGGCCCATGCTGCTCAAGTGGCGATCATGCCCCTGGCCGAAGCCAAAGCCAGAGGTGCCGTGGCCATGTTCGGGGAAAAATACGGCGCCGAGGTGCGGGTAATCGACTTTCCGGGGGTGTCGATGGAGCTGTGTGGCGGCACCCATGTCAACAACACCGCTGAGATCGGCCTGTTCAAGATCATCGCCGAGACGGGAGTGGCTGCTGGGATCCGCCGCATCGAGGCCGTAGCCGGGCCGGCTGTGCTGGAATACCTGAACGAACGGGACAGGGTGGTGCGGGAGCTGAGCGCTCAATTTAAAGCCAAGCCCCAGGAACTGCCGGAGCGGGTTGCCGCCCTACAGGCGGAGCTGAAAGCTGCCCAGAAGGAACTGGAAGAGGTGCGCAGCCAGTTGGCCTTGGTGCAGGCCGAACGTTTGCTGGCCCAGGCGGTTGCCGTCGCAGATCTCAAGGTGCTGGTGGCCGAGCTGGGATCCACCACCCCTGAGGCCCTCAAAACCGCTGCCGAGCATCTGCTCTCCAAGCTGGGGGAAGGGGCAGTGGTGCTGGGATCGGTGCCGGAAGCCGGTAAGGTCAGCCTGGTGGCTGCCTTTAGCCCTGCGGTGCAGCAACTTGGCCTGAAGGCGGGATCCTTCATCGGCGAGATTGCCAAACTCACCGGAGGGGGCGGCGGCGGACGGCCCAACTTGGCCCAAGCTGGGGGCAAACAGCCGGAGAAATTGGCAGAGGCTTTGCAGGTGGCCCGGGAGCGGTTGCAAGCGGAGCTGATCTCGCGCTAGGGGAGCGAAGCCCTTTTGAGCAGCAACAGGCCGTCCATCAGCCACTACAGTCGTTCAGTTTAGAGTGCTGTTCAGTTTAGGGTGAGACACTCGGGCTATAGAGAGAAGCCTTCTGGACGCGTATGGGGTTATGGGTTTAGTGTCTTAGTTTGAATCGAAATGACTATAAATCTTCGGCCAGTGGGGTTTCCGACATGTCTTCCAGGCTCAGTTGCACCTGCCGCTGCAGCGCCTGAATCGCTTGGTATTCCTGCTGGATGCTGGCCTGGTACTGGGCGGCCAGGGCAGTGTTGCCTTCGGAAAAGGCTTGATCCCACAGTTGGGTCCAGTAGCGGTAGCGCTTCTGGCGAATTTCCAGCTCCATGTTGGCAATGGCGGCCCGCACCACCATCCGTGGACGCATCAGGGCTACGCGGGTGTTTTCGTCCAACCAGAGCAGATGGCTGAGGCGCTCGTTGAGCTGCTCATCTTGGGCACAGAGGGTGCGCAAAGCCGTCAGCAAAGTCTCTCCCCGGTCTTCCAGCTCCGGCTGTGCCGAGATCAGTTCCAAGATCCGCTGCCACAGCTCCCGGTGGGGGCGAAAACTAAATTGCAGCTCTCGCTCCAGCAAAGTTTGCCGAATTTCGTGGCGATACTCGCCAAAATGCAGAAAGATCTGCAAAAGATGGGACTCAGATTGCAAGAGTTTGGATCCCTTATTGAGGGAAGGTTGCTGGGGTTTGGCCCAGCGGTACTGCCGCACGGCTCGGCGCAGGTCTTCTTCCAAATCTCGACTGAGGCGACCGTTGCCGCGGCTGAGCAATTCTGCCACTTTGTGCAAATACAAAGAGCGCCACTGTCCACCCAAACCGGCCAGCAGTTGCACAAGGGCTTGACGGGCCTGCTGAAAATCGGTGGCCCGGCTCAGATCCCGACCGGCCAACACCTGTTCAATTCGCCAATCCAGCCACAGGGGAGCTTGCTCGATCAGGGTTTGCAGTTCAGAAACCGCTGGTGTCAGCGGGGCGGAGCCCCTGTGCTCCCGCAAAAACTCGTCGGCATCTTTGCCCTCAGGAAGGGTGAGAATGCGCAGCTCAATTTCTCCGCGCCGCGCTTGTTCTTCAATGGCTTCAATGGCTCGGTTGGCGGCGTTCAAACCGGCCCGATCCGCATCAAAATTGAGAATCAGTCGCTTCGATTGGGTGTAGCGCAGCAGGATCTTCACCTGGTGGGGCGTCAAAGCAGTGCCCATGGCCGCTACAGCATAGGCAACTCCCGCCTGATGCAGGGCGATGACATCGAAATAGCCTTCCACCACCAAGACTTGATCGGCTTTGGCAATGGCATCGCGGGCAAAGTTGAGGCCATAGACCACCTGGCTTTTGTTGAAGAGCTCTGTTTCTGGAGAGTTGAGGTACTTGGGCTGTCCTGACTCCCCCAAGGCTCTGCCGGCAAACCCGATCACCCGCCCCTGCACATCGAAAATGGGCAGCATGATCCGGTTGCGAAAGCGGTCGTAGTGGCCGGATCCCTGCTGGCGGGGAACCAGCAATCCAGCCTCTTCTAAAAGTTTGACCGGTTGGCGCTTGTGGTTGACCAAGTATTCGTAGAGAGATTGCCAGCCGGGGGGAGCAAAGCCGATTTGAAATTTTTGCAAAGTTTCTTCGCTCAGGTGGCGGCTGTGCAGGTACTGGCGGGCGGCGGATCCTAGCTGGGATCGGAGGGCATGCCGATAAAAATCGGCAGCCATGGCCAAAATCTCCAGCAGCTTTTCCCGGTGGGAGAGCTCCCGCTCATCAAGGGATCCCAAGGGCTGCGCCTCGGGATTGCGGGTGGGCAGAGGGATGTGGTATCGCCGCGCCAAGTGGCGCACGGCCTCAGCAAAGGAGAGATGCTCGGTCTGCATGACAAAGCGCAGCACATCTCCCCCTGCCCCGCAGGAGAAGCACTTGTAGATCTGCTTGCTGGGGCTGACCTGAAAACTGGGTTTGTGGTCGTTGTGGAAAGGGCAAAGCCCAACGAAGTTCTTTCCCTGCTTGCGCAGCACCACTTTTTCGGCCACCACTTCCACGAGGTCGGCCTTTTGGCGCACCAACTGAATGAAATCGGGGGGCAGACCGCTCATGGCTTCGGGGGATCCTGACCTTATAGTAGCCGGGGGAAACTCGACAGGCTGTCTTTTGACCTGGCCTAACGGGCTTGGGATAATGGGCGGGCCTTAAAGGCTAGTTTTCGGTCAGTCCCTGAGATGAAAATGCGAATGATCAACCTTTTTATCGGGCTTTTGGTGGCAGTATTTGCCCTCTTTTTAGGCCCGCAAGCGGCTTCTGCCGAGCCGGATTTGGCCTTGGGAGCTAAGGTCTTTCAGGCCAAATGTGTGGGTTGTCACTTGAACGGGCGCAACACTTTGGTGGCAGCGAAAAACCTTTCTCTGGCGGCTCTTCATGAGTACCACGTAGACACCCCTGAGCTGATCCAGGCCCAAGTGAGAAACGGCAAAGGGGCCATGCCGGCTTTTGCCAAGATCCTCAAGCCGGAGGAGATCGAGGCGGTGGCGGCCTATGTCTTGGATCGCGCTGAGCACAACTGGAGTAAAGGCTAGTGGCCAAAGAGAAGACTCAAGATCCAGCCTTGCTGCAGGAAAGCCCGGCGGAGCGGCTGCCTCACGAGCAGGGATGTGAAGGACAGGGATCCCGCCGCAAAATCTTGTCGGTTGGCGTGGGAGCCCATGGCTTGGTGGCGGTGGGCATTTCCGCCCATGGGGTGGTGGCCATCGGCGTGGTGACTCACGGCATCCTCTCTATCGGCCTGGTGGCTATGGGAGCGCTCTCGTTTGGGCTGGTGTCGATGGGCTTGGCCAGTGCCGGCCTGGTGTCGATGGGCCTCTCCAGTTGGGGACAGCACAGCATGAGCATAACGGAATCCCACGGATCCCATCACCACCCCTAGGTTTTGACCAACAAACACTGCATTTTTCTCTTTCTCTACAGGTTTGTAAGGAGCATCTGCGAATGTTCAGTCTGCAAAGTTACTTGACCCTGGCCAAGAAATCTCTGCTGGCCCTGGGAATGAGTTTTTTACCCCTTTCCTCTGCCTGGGCCCATGTCACCGTCCATCCCAAAGAGGCCACGGCGGGCAGCTATGCCAAGCTCACCTTTCGGGTGCCCCATGGCTGCGATGGATCCCCGACCGTGCGCCTGCGGGTGCAGATCCCGGAGGGATTCGTCTCTGTGAAGCCGATGGTGCATCCCCTGTGGAAAATCGAGACGGTCAAAAAGCCGCTGGAGACCCCCTATGAGTCGCATGGGAAGATGATTACCGAAACGGTTGCCGAGGTGATCTGGAGCGGCGGCTCGCTGCCCGATGAGTTCATGGATGAGTTCAGCATCAGCCTCAAGCTGCCGAATCGCCCCGGTGAGGTCATCCCCATCCCGGTGATTCAGGAGTGCGAGCAGGGCATGTACCGCTGGATTCAGGTGGCTCAGCCTGGCGAGGATCCCAAGAGTTTGCCGCAGCCGGCTCCGCTGCTGAAGCTGA
This sequence comes from Thermostichus sp. MS-CIW-25, assembly GCF_054060015.1. NCBI lineage: Bacteria > Bacillati > Cyanobacteriota > Cyanophyceae > Thermostichales > Thermostichaceae > Thermostichus > Thermostichus sp. MS-CIW-25. The sequence continues at coordinate 34,023 of NZ_JBSSCS010000002.1, read as the reverse complement.
CGGGTGGAGACAGTGGACAGGGTCACGGTCACGGCCATGGGCACGGCCATGGACACGGTCACGGTACCCGCTAGGCGGCCTGGTTGGGATCATGTCTTATCCTAGGGGGGGTTTTGCTGGGATTTGGGCTGGGATCCTCTGCCTCTTGCTGTGGCTGGCCGGGATCCCGCCCGCTTTTGCCCATGCCAGCTTGCTCTCCACCTTCCCGGAGGATGGGGCAGTGTTGCAGGAAGCTCCGGCCCAGGTGCGGCTTGTTTTCAATGAGCCGGTGCGGATCACGCAACTCCAGGTTTTGGGTAGCAGCGGACGGGCGCTAGCTTTGGAAAACGTGGTGAGCACCGGCAACGCGCCGCAGGGGGATCTGCCCCAGGAGATCCCAGAGGGGGTTTACATCGTCAGTTGGCGGGCCATTTCTGCCGATTCCCATCCGGTGAGTGGATCGTTTGCCTTCCAGGTGGGGGCAGCCGATCCTGGGCAATTGCAGGCGGCGAGGACAGCTCACGCCCAAGGAAGGGATCCCTTGTACTGGCCGCTGGTGGGGGTACGCTGGGGGATCTACTTGGGCAGCCTTTTTGTGGTGGGGGTGCTGGGCTGGTGGCGACTGTTGCGGGGGCGGTTAAACGCCGAGGCCGGATCTTGGGCTTTTGCGACAGCTTGGATCACCCTCAGTTTGACCGCGGTGGCCTTCGGTTTGCATTTGGCCCAGCTTTACCCCCACTTCAATGGGCGAGAGCTGCTGGGTGTGGTGCTCTCTCCCTATGGTTGGGGTACAGGACTGCGGCTGGTGGGGCTAGGGATCCTGATCTGGGCCTGTGAGGGAGGTGCCGTCTGGGCCAGCGGTATGGGGTCGGTGTTGGTGCTCGGCTCCTTTTTGCCCATTGGCCATGCTCTCACCAGTGAGCATCCGATGGGGACAATGGCGCTGCTGGGGCTGCATCTGGCCGGTTCAGCTTTCTGGTTGGGAGGGTTGTGGGGGCTGGAGCGCCTGCTGGGCAAGGAATCTGCTCCCTACCCATCTGTAGGCATCATCCAACGGTTTTCTGACGTGGCCACCTGGGCGGTACCGGGGCTTATCCTGGCGGGGGTGGGGATGGGTGGGATCCACCGCGGCTGGCACTGGGATCATCCCTACGGCCAGTATCTCTGGGCCAAGCTGCTGCTGGTGCTGATGATGGTGGGGTTGGGCGCCCACAACAAGTTTCGGCTGGTGCCGGCATTGCAACAGGGTGGGCAGACGGTGGGCCGGTCGCTGCGCCGGATCGTCCGCCTGGAGTTGGTGGGGCTGATGCTGGTGCTGGCCTTGACCAGCTTCCTGGTGGCCCAGGCTCCTCCCAGTAATGGAAGGCACGGCATGGGATCCCCCCTGGAATCAGGTTGGCAGACCAGTTGTGAAGAGAGCTTGAACTGGCCGGAAGGCAGCCTGCACCTGAAGATTCTGCCCTGCCGTCCCGGAGAAAACCAGATCCAAGTTGAAGTGAAAGGGATCCCGGCTCAGGAATTGACCCTTGGGTTTTCCCTGCCGGAACACGGGATCCCCCCTCTACGCCGCACTGTAGCGCCGGATAGGCCTGGCCAATTTGTGGTGGAAAATGTGCCTCTGGCCCTGGCGGGGGAATGGCAGATCGAGGTGAGACTGCTGATCAGCGATTTTGAAGAGCGGCGAGGTCAGATCGCGGTTTCTCTCTGACTGAATTGTTACAGACATTGAAGATCGCGAAAAGAAAAAGCAGAAAAAGACCCTGGATAGGAGCTGTGGATTGCTCCGCCCAAGGGCGTCGGCCTGTGGCAGAATCGAGCCAGCTCATAGTGGCAAAAGGCTGCTCCGCTCAGGGACTGACTTGGCTATGGAAGACAAGATCAGAGCGGGAAGTGTGCTCAGGGGACGCTATCGCATTCTCCATCCCCTCGGGGAAGGGGGATTTGGCATAACCTACAAGGCGGTGGATCAAGACACCTTCGATAGCCCCTGCGTCGTCAAGCGCCTTCGCCCCCTCTCCACGGATCCTTATACACTGGCCACGGCTCGCAAGCTCTTTGAACGGGAAGCCAAGGTTCTCAACCGGCTCAACCACTTCGACCAAGTGCCCCGCCTTTTGGCCCACTTCGAGCAGGATCAGGATTTTTACTTGGTGCAAGAGTTTGTTGCCGGGCATGATCTCAGCCAGGAGCTGATCCCGGGCAAGCCGCTGAGCGAGGCCGAGGTTTTGCAACTGTTGTGGGATATTTTGGAGATCCTGCGCCATGTACACGCCCACCAGATCGTCCATCGGGATATCAAGCCGGCCAACTTGATGCGCCGCGATGCCGATGGCAAGTTGGTGTTGATCGACTTTGGGGCAGTCAAGGAAGTGGGGCGGTTGGTCAGCCATGCCCCCGGCCAAACCCAGTTGGCGACGGTGATTGGCTCGGTTGGCTACATGGCGCCCGAACAGCTCAACGGCAAGCCCCAGCCCTGCAGCGACCTGTACTCCGTAGGGGTGCTGGCCATCCAAGCCCTCACCGGTCGTCCTCCCCATAAGATCCGGGACGATCCCCGCACCGGCCAACTGCTCTGGCGGGATTTGGTTCAGGTCAGCGAGGAGCTGGCCGAGATTTTGGATCGCCTGATCTGCCCCCACTGGCAAGAGCGCTTCCAGTCCGCTGCTGAAGTGTTGGAGGCGCTGCGGCCCCTGTTGCCTTTTCCCCAAGAGGCGACGCTCGGCGATGTTTCGGTGGATCAGGTTTTGGTGACGCGCCTGTTGGCCCGCGGACAGGAGAAAGCCCGCCAAGGGGATTTCCAGGGGGCGATTGCCGACTGTACGTTGGCCATTCAATTGGATCCCCAAAATAGCCGCGCCTACAGCCAGCGGGGCAGCGCCCGCTACAAAAGTGGGGACTTGGCAGGGGCCATCGCAGATTACACCCAAGTCATTCAACTGGCAGGGGACGCCCGCGCCTATTTCAACCGCGGCATTGCCCGCTACCGGCTGGAGGACTACGAGGGAGCTGTTGCCGACTACACCCAGGCTCTCGGCCTCAACCCACAATGGGCGGTGGCCTACTACAACCGTGGCAATGCTTACCGGCAACTCAATCAGCAGCAGCAGGCCATCGAAGACTATTCGCGGGCCATTGAGCTCAACCCGGAAGATGTGCGGGCCTATTTCAACCGCGGCGTGGTGCGCGGCCATCTGGGAGATGCGCAGGGGGCAGCAGCCGATTTTTCCGAGGTGATCAAGCGGGACCCTCAGGACGGGGAAGCCTACTTCAACCGGGGAGTGGCGCGGGTCCAGTTGTCAGATTTGCAAGGGGCCGTCGAGGACTACACCCAAGCGCTGCAGTTGGATCCTCGCCACGGCAAAGCCTATTACCACCGGGGCCTGGCCCGGCAAGCGTTGGGGGATCCCCAGGGGGCTGTTGAAGACTTTTCTCAGGCCATATCGCTGCGGGCTACTGAAGCCACCGCTCGCGTCAGCGGGACGGAGTTCTTAGCGGATCTCTACTTGCAGCGGGCCATGGCCTACCTGAGCAGCAACACCCTGGAGCCGGCGCTGGCCGATTGTGAACAGGCTCTCCGCCTGGATCCCAAGCTGTCGCGGGCCTATCTCTGCCGGGGCTTGGCCCGTCAGGGGCTGGGGGATCCCGGCGGCGCTCTGGCAGACTTCAACCGCGCCCTGGAGCTGGATCCCCAAATGGCCAAAGCCTACCTCAACCGGGGCATTGCCCACCTGGACTTGGGCAACATTGAAGCGGCTTTGTCCGACTTGAACCAGGCCATTGCTTTGGATCCCCAAGATGCCAGTGCCTACAGCAGCCGCGGGCGAATCCATTGGCTGTTGGGGGATCCCCTGGCGGCTCTGCAGGATTACACGGCTGCCCTGGAGCGGGATCCGCAGAACCCTCAGCTCTACCTCAACCGCGGCCAACTCCATGTTGAGCGGGAAGATTGGCCGGCAGCCTGTGAGGACTTCTCGCAGGTGTTGCAGTGGGCGGCGAGGCCTGGGATCCCACGCGGGCCGGAGCTGCTGTTGAATGCCCATCTATGCCGTGGCATGGCACGGCAACGGCTGGGGGATTGGCAGGGGGCGTTGGCCGATTTCGACCAAGTCCTGCAAGGGGATCCGAAGCCTACGGCCCGTCGGCGCGAACAGTTGGGCTCAGCCTATTTCCATCGCGGCCAGGTGCGGGCTGCTCTGGGAGATGGGCCGGGGGCCATCCAGGACTACCACCAGGCTTTGGCCCTGGGGGCGGCAGTGGCCCAGGCGGATATCCGCCGAGATCTGGCGCGGGCCCAAATCCAGACGGGAGATCTGCAGGCGGCCTTAGAGCAGTTGAACGAGGCGGTGCGCTTGCAGCCGGAACGGCGGGATCTGCGCCAAGAGCGAGCTGAGTTGTGCCGACGGCTAGGCCGGTGGCAAGAAGCAATTGCCGACTACGAAGAGGTGTTGCGGCAGGATCCCCAGGACTGGACGGCTTGGCTGCGACGGGGCATGGCCCATGGGCAGGTGGGCAACTGGGCTGCCGCCCTTCAGGATCTCAGCCGGGTTTTGCAGCAGGATCCTGACCACAGGGAAGCGCTGTGGCACCGCGCACAGGCCCTGCAACAGTTGGGTCAGACCGAAGCGGCCTTGCAAGATCTAAACCGTCTGCTGCAGCAGGATCCCCAACACAGGATGGCCCGCTTGGCCCGCGGCTCTCTGTTGTTGACGTTGGCAGTGCGCGGCACCGTTCCTGCAGCGGGCGTAGCCTTGGAGCAGGCCGAATCCGACTTCGACCAAGTCATCCAAGAACAAGCCCAAGACCGGGAACAGTCCCGGCAGCTCTATCTGGAGGCCCACCTGAAGCGGGCCCAAGTCCGCCGCCTGCGCCACAACCTGGAGGGGGCAATGGCCGATTGGGATCGGGTCTTGGAGCTGGCCAGCCCAGGGGATCCAGAAGCGCTGGTCACCGAAGCCCTGTTGTATCGGGGCTTGTGTCGCCAAGAGAGGGGGGATCTGGCTGGGGCGTTGGCCGATTTCACGGCGCTGATCCAGCAGCAACCGCAGGCTTCTCAGGCTTTTGCTTTGCGGGCAAGGGTGCATCTGGCTTCGGGGGATCAAGAGATGGCACTGGCGGATCTCGACCAAGCTCTGAGCCTCGACCAGAACTGGGGGGTGGCCGATGCTGCCCTGGCCTACCGTCAACGGGGGGATCTACACCGGCAGGCCAATTGCCCTGAGCTGGCCATTGCTGACTACACGCGGGCCCTAGCCTTGAACCCTCAGGAGCGCCCTGCTTTGCTCTGCCGAGCTCTCTTGTGGGATGGCGAGGGACAGACGGACAAAGCGATAGAAGACTACACCCGACTGCTGCAACTGGAGCTGGATCCCCAGGAGCGGGTCTGGGTTTTGAACAACCGCGGCTGGGCCTACGCCCAACAGGGGGATTTTTCGGCGGCCATCCGCGACTACACCCAAGCCATAACACTCTGCACTGCTGACGCGAGCGATAGGGATCCCTGCCACCTCAAAGCCCACTTCAACCGCGCCCTGGCTCGGGCTGCCCTGGGGGATTGGCAGGGAGCCTGCCAGGATTTCCAGGCTGCCCTCCAGATGCAAGGGTACGAAGGTCGGCTTTAGATAAGGAGTGGAGGAGGGAGAAGTGAGAAGTGAGGACGGAATCTCTTCTCTTTGCTCTTTTATCCTCTCAAGCCTCCTCCGCCACTTCTCCCGTCTCGGGCCGCAGCAGCGGAAAGGCAATGACATCGCGAATGCTGGGAGCGTCGCACAGCAGCATCACCAAGCGGTCGATCCCCACGCCCAGGCCGCCGGTGGGGGGCAGGCCATATTCCAAGGCCGTGAGGAAGTCTTCATCCAGAAAGTGGGCCTCCTCATCTCCGGCTGCCTTCAGGGCTGCCTGGGCCTCCAGCCGCTGCCGCTGATCCACCGGATCGGTGAGCTCGGAGTAGGCGTTGGCCGTCTCCCGCCCCACGATGAACAGCTCAAAGCGCTCTGCCAACCCCGGTTTGCTGCGGTGAGGCTTGGTAAGAGGACACACCTCCAGGGGATAGTCCAGAACAAAGGTGGGCTGGCGCAGGTGGCTCTCACAGCAGTGCTCAAAGGCTTTGACCAGCAACTTGCCAGGGGAGTCCTGGGGTGAGAGATCGGGGATCCCTTGGGCGGCCAAGGCCGGCAAGAGCTCTTCAGGGCATCCCTTTTCCACATCGATGAAAATGCCAGTGGCCTCCTCCACCAGCTCCTGCATCGTCACCCGTCGCCAGGGGGGCGTGAGGTCAATGGTTTCCCCCTGATAAGTCAACTGCAGGGATCCCCGCACTGCCAGCGCCGCGTTGCAGACCAGGGTTTCCGTCAGCTCCATCATGGTGTGGTAGTCGGCGAAGGCTTGATAGGCCTCTAGAGAGGTGAACTCCGGGTTGTGGCGAGTGGAGATGCCTTCGTTGCGAAAGACCCGCCCAATTTCATAGACTCGCTCGATCCCGCCCACCACCAGCCGCTTCAGGTGCAGCTCGGTGGCAATGCGCAGGTAGAGATCCAGATCCAGGGCGTTGTGGTGGGTAACAAAAGGCCGCGCCTCCGCCCCGCCGGGGATCACCTGCAACACTGGCGTCTCAATTTCCAAGAAGCCTCGGTCTTCTAGGGTCTGCCTTAGGGATCGGATGATCTTGGCCCGGTCAATCAGGGTTTGCTTGACCTGCGGATTGACGATCAAATCCACGTAGCGCTGGCGGTAGCGTTTCTCCACATCCCGCAGGCCGTGCCACTTGTCCGGCAGCGGCAACAGCGCCTTGGTTAGCACCTGGTACTCGTCCACCCGCACCGACAATTCCCCTTTTTCGGTACGCTTCAGGCAGCCCTTGGCCCCCAGCCAATCGCCCACGTCGAGGAGCTTGTCCAAGTTCTTGAAGGCCAACTCCCCCATATGCTCCGTCAGCCGTTTCTTGTCTAGATAAAGCTGAATGGTGCCAGAGCGATCCTGCAGGGTAAAGAAGGCCAGCTTGCCCATGACCCGCCGCGCCCGGATCCGCCCGGCCACGGCCACCTGCACATCCTCCCGCTCGCCGCCGGGCTCTAGGTCGGCAAATTGCTCCTGCAGCTCGGCAGCCAGATGGGTAACAGGAAAAGAATAGGCATAGGGCGGGATCCCTTGTTCCCGCAGGTGTTGGGCTTTTTCCAGGCGGGCGGCCCGTTGGGCGGCTTCGCTGCTGCTGGGGAGAGTGGACATGGCAGTGGATAGGCAATGGACAATGGAAGCCCCGTTAGGGACGGGATTTTTCAGGCTGCCGGCGGTGCGATGCCGTGGGAACGCAGCAGCTCCAAAAGGGCTTCGGCCCGTTGGCGTTCTGCCTCAGCGCGCTGTTGTTCCAGAGCAGCCTTTTCTTCGCCGGTGGGCAACACCTCCCCTTCCCGATCACACCAGCGTAGCCATTCCGTGTTCACGCCCTCGAAGGATCCCTGCCAGAGGGTCAAGCCCAACCCGATATCCTCCAGCCAGGTGGACGCGAAGGGGACAAATTCACCCCCCCGCCGCTGAAAAAGGGCCAGAGGGGATCCCTGCAGTTCCCTTAGTTGCCGCAAGGGAGAGGCTACGCCCGCTGTGCGATCGTAGACCGCGTAGTAGCTGACGCCGGCGCGGGCATAGTCTTTGCGTTTGCGGCCCAGCTCTTCCCCTTTGCGCTTGGAGACAATCTCAATGACCACATCCGGCGGCTTACCCATCTCCCAGACCAGGTAGGTGCGATCTTCCTTGCGCTCAAAGCTGGCGGGGGGAGCCACCTCCAGGCTGAGCGTCACATCGGGCATCAGGGGGGGCAGTTTGAGGGCAGAGAACAGGCCAATATTGGCTGTGGCCAAAAAGGGGATCAGCTCCCCCGTGTCTTCGGCCTTGGGCTGGAATGAGGTGTAGAGGGCACCGGTGAGCAGGCGCTGCAGCTTCTCCGAGTGAATGCTGTCCACAGGCTCATCGTCCTCGATGACCAGGTCGCTGTTCGCGCAGCGGGTGTAGCCTTTATCCGGTGGCGGAGGAAATGCCGTCTCTGGCATCGAGGGCTGGACTGGGCTGGAGGGTGCGGAAACCATGCTCACCGGGATCCCTTGCTGGTGTTGCTAACTACGGACTAGGGCTCAGCTAAGGCTGCTGAGCTGTTTGCCCAGCAGGCGTAGCCTTTTTCGAGGGTAACAAAAGTTTTCGGGAACATGATGGACATGCCACCGAAGCAGCGGATGCCGAGCTTGGCCTTTGGAGATAGGCGCAGCAGAGCCCAGCAGCCGGCGACGGGTGGAAGGCAAGGGGATGTTCACTCTGCGCTCTGGGAACCGGGCACAGCCACCAGCAGGGCTTCCAACACCCGCTGCACCCGACTCAGGCGCAGGCCGTGATCCGACAACACAGGGCTGTTGGGGATGATGGCGTGGCGAAACCCCAGTTTGCTGGCTTCTTTCAAGCGCTGCTCCAACTGGGCCACCGGGCGCACCTGCCCCCCCAGTCCCACTTCGCCGATCAAGACCGTCAAGGGATCCACCTGTCGATCCCGGAAGCTGGCGGCCACAGCCACTGCCACCCCCAAGTCGGCAGCCGGCTCGGCCACCTGAATACCGCCGGCAGAGGCGATGTAGGCATCGTATTTGGAAAGAGGGATCCCCACCCGTTTTTCCAGCACGGCCAAGATCTGCAAAAAGCGGTTGATTTCAATGCCGGTGGAGGTGCGGCGGGGGGAACTGTAGCTGGTGGGGCTGACTAGGGCCTGCACTTCCACCACCAGAGGACGGGTGCCCTCACAGGCGACGATGGTGGCCGTTCCGGGTGTGGCCTGATCCCGGCTGCTCAAGAAAAGCTGAGAAGGATTGTCCACCTCCACCAAGCCGGATGCGGCCATCTCGAAAACCCCAATTTCCTGAGCGGCCCCAAAGCGATTTTTGACGGCGCGCAATAGGCGGTGGCTTTGGAAGCGATCTCCCTCGAAATACAAGACCGTGTCCACCAGATGCTCCAGTACCTTCGGCCCGGCCAGGGATCCATCTTTGGTGACATGGCCCACAATGAGCAGGGCCACCCCCAACTTTTTCGCCACTCGCATCAACAGGCCGGTGCATTCCCGTACCTGGGAAATGGATCCCGGTGCTGAGGTGAGCTGCCCCCAGAAGATGGCTTGGATGCTGTCGATCACCGCCACCTGCGGTTGCAGAGCCTGGATCTCCGCCACGATGGCCTCCAGGTCGGTCTCGGCCAAGAGGTAGAGCTGCTCGCTTTCCACCCCCAGCCGCTCGGCGCGTAGCTTGATCTGCTGGGCTGATTCTTCCCCCGACACGTATAAGATGGGCCCGCTCTTGGCCAGGTGGGCAGCGCTCTGCAGCAGCAGGGTGCTCTTGCCAATGCCCGGATCCCCGCCAATCAACACCAGGGATCCCGGCACAATGCCACCTCCCAACACCCGGTCAAACTCGCCATAGCCGGAGGAGAGGCGAGGGTGGCGATCTGAGGAGACCTGGGAGAGGGGGAGGGCCGACTGCGGGAGGGTGCGGTTCAACCTGGGAGCAAGAGCCTGGGCCTGGGGAGACTTGGGGGATGAGGCAATAACCACTTCCGTCAAGGTATTCCAGGCGCCGCAATTGTCGCAGCGGCCCAGAAACTTGGGATAACGCTCGCCGCACTGGCTGCATTCCCAGACGGTTTTGGCTTTGGCCATAGCCGGGGACTCCTAGGCCTGGGGAGCAGCGGCGACAGGGAGGGGCACCTCCGGCAAGACCAGGGATCCACACTGGGCGTGGTGGCGCAGCAGGTGGTCGCAGAGCACCAGGGCCACCATCGCCTCCACCATCGGCACCGCCCGCGGCAGCACACAGGGATCGTGGCGTCCCCGCGCCGCCAAAACCGTCTCTTGCCCATCGAGGGTGACGGTGTTTTGGGCCTGGCGAATGGTGGCGGTGGGTTTAAAGGCCACCCTTAGGAGGATATCTTCTCCGTTGCTGATGCCCCCCTGGATGCCGCCGGAGCGGTTGCTGCGGGTACGCCAGCCGCCGGGGGTCATGTAAAACTCGTCGTTGTGCTGCTTACCCGTCAAGTAGGTGCCGGCAAACCCAGAGCCAATCTCAAACCCTTTGCTGGCCGGCAGGGACATCACCGCCTTGGCCAAATCGGCCTCCAGCTTGTCGAACACCGGGGATCCCAGTCCGCGGGGCACGTTGCGGGCCACACATTCCACCACACCCCCTAGGGAATCCCCCTCCCGCGCCGCCTCTTCGATTTTTTGGATCATCGCTGCTGCCGCTTCTGGATCGGGGCAACGGACGATGTTGGCTTCCACCTGCTCTGCCGTCACCGAAGCGGGATCCACCTGGGCTTCCACATCTTTTACCCGCTGCACGTAGGCCAAGATCTCCACCCCTGCCGCCAGGCGCAGGATCTTCTTGGCAATGGCCCCGGCAGCCACCCGGCCAATGGTCTCTCGCGCTGAGGCCCGTCCTCCCCCCTGCCAGTTGCGGATGCCGTACTTGGCTTGATAGGTGGCATCGGCATGGGAGGGGCGGAAGGTGGTGGCCATTTCGCTGTAATCCTGGGGGCGGGCATCCTGGTTGCGTACCAGGATGTGGATGGGGGTGCCAAGGGTGAGGCCCTGGAAGACTCCCGAAGTGATCTCGCAGCGATCGGCTTCCTGGCGCGGCGTGGTGATGGAGCTCTGGCCAGGGCGACGCCGATCCAGCTCCGCTTGAATGTCGGCCTCGGTCAACGGCAGGCGGGGCGGACAGCCATCTACCACCACCCCCACTGCCCCACCGTGGGACTCGCCGTAGGTAGTAACCGAAAACAGGACGCCGAAGGAGTTGCCGTTGGCCATGGGATCCCCAAGCAAGAAGCCGTTACTCGCAGGCGGCTGGGAGAGACTGTTTTCTATTCTGCACTAGGGGAGTGGCGGGCAGTGCGGTGCAGCTGGCGGCAGCCGGCAATTCCCCGCAACACCAGGTGGGGATCCCAGCGCAGCTCTGGGTCAAGCGGGCCCAAGTGAGGGTGGAGCCACTTCCCATCCCCGCCGGTCAGCAGCAAAGGGCCTTGGGGAAAGCGGCGACGCCAGTCGGCAATAAACTCCCGCAACCCCGCCAGCAGAGTGTGGAGAATGCCGCTGCGGATGGCAGCCACGGTGTCAGTGGCCCAGCGGGGGGGTAAGGGAGAGCAGGGATCCCAGTGGATTTTGGGCAGCCGAGCAGTGTAGTCGGCCAACGCTTGCGCCTGCAGCCCTAGGCCGGGCAAGATCGCCCCCCCCACCAGGGATCCGTCGCAATCTGCTCCCGTCAAGGTCAGGGCAGTACCCGCGTCGATGACCAAACAGGGCCAGCCGTAGTGGATCCCGGCAGCCCACAAGGCCAAGGCCCGATCCAGCCCCAGCCCTGGGTAGGGATCCCGCAGCGGCACCTGCGACAGCTCCAATCGATGCACCCAAGGGGATTCCGGCGGCAGGGGAGCAGAGCCCACAGGAGCCAGCCACAGCTCTGTCTGCTCCGGCCAGGACAAGGGCTGGTGGGCAGGAAACTGCTCCACCTTCACCAGGGTCTCCCCCACAAACCAGCCCCAGCGCACGTGAGTGTTGCCCAGCACGGCTGCCAGCCATTCACGACAGCGGTGCGAAGCGCTGAGATCTGCCCCCTCCTCAAAACTCATGCAGCAGCTCTGCCTCCACGCGAAACAGCTCCACCGGCTGGTCGACAGGGATCCCGGCCAACCTCTTGGCAGTGGCGAGCTGCCATTCTGTCGTCAAAGCTTCTCCCGGCAGCAACACCGCCCCCCGTGTTCCGGAGCGGATAAACAAGCCCGTGCGGGTTGGATCCACCCGCTCCACGGCGGCGAAAGGACTCCGTCCGAGTAGCGCTATGGGCACCACCCGCCGCACAATGGCCACCTGAATGGCTGCTGACTCCAGCTCCCCAGGTCGCAGAGGCACGTAGCGCCAGTCGCGGGTCACAGCCCCCACCGCCGCCCGGATGGTGGCCCTGGCCAGATCCTCACCGCTGGGATCCAAGCTGCCCCAGCAGCCACGGGGCCGACCCTCTGTACTCACCGTTACAAAAACCCCCGCAGAGCGCCGCCAGTGGGGCGGGATCTCCTCTGGAGGTGGCAGCACCTGGCCGGTGGCGAAGTAGTGGGCAATGGCCTGACGCGCCAGCGCCGGCAGGGTGTCAGGGAGAGGTTGTCGCCGGCTGGGAGAGGGGATCCCTTCTGAATCGGACTCCGTCCCGCCAGTGCGATCCCGTAAGCGGTGCGAGGCACCCATGGACTCCGGCGGAGGAACAGGGGCAGTTGTCTCAGAAGGCTGCGGCAGGGATCCCGTCCACAAGCCCAGCCCCGCAGCCAGGAGCAGGCCGATCGCGTTAGCGGGACGGAGTCCTTGAAGACCCAGCAATCGAACCGTGAAGTGAACTCGGCAGGTGAACACCCAAGAGAATCCCGTTGGTGGTCACAACAACCGTACTCTAAAAGCTACGCCCTCTCTGCTGCAAATACTTGAAAACGGTGTTCAAATCCTTGTCGCCGCGCCCAGAACAGTTGACCACTACCCGTTGCTGGGATCCGAGCTGTGGGGCCAAAGTTTTCAGGTAGGCCAGCGCATGGGCCGTCTCCAGCGCGGGGATGATCCCTTCCAGCCGCGACAGCAGCAGCAACGCCTCTACGGCCTCATCATCGGTGGCAGCGTAGTACTCGGCTCGTCCAATTTCTTTCAGATAGCTGTGCTCGGGCCCTACACCGGGGTAATCCAAGCCGGCGCTGATGGAGTGGGCCTCCTGCACCTGCCCTTCTTCATCCTGCAGTAGGTAGCTCATGGCTCCATGCAGGACTCCAATCCGACCGCGGTTGAGGGTGGCAGCGTGGCGGGGCGTGTGCAGCCCTTCTCCGGCGGCTTCGATGCCGATCAGTCGCACCCCTGGATCCCGGACAAACTCGTTAAACAGGCCCAGGGCATTGGATCCGCCTCCCACACAGGCCAGCAGCACATCCGGCAGCCCTCCCCACTTCTCCTGGCATTGCTGCCGCGTCTCCTGGCCGATGACATCGTGAAAGGCCCGCACCAGCTTCGGGTAAGGGTGGGGCCCTGCCACCGTACCGATCACATAGTGGGTGGTCTCCACATTCGTCACCCAGTCGCGGATCGCCTCCGACAGAGCATCTTTGAGGGTACGCGTGCCCGCCTCCACCCCCCGCACCTCAGCACCCAGCAGGCGCATCCGCTGCACGTTGGGGGCCTGCCGCTCCATATCCAGTGCCCCCATGTAGATAACGCATTCCAGCCCAAAACGAGCACACACGGTTGCCGTGGCCACCCCATGTTGCCCGGCGCCGGTCTCGGCGATCACCCGTCGCTTGCCCATACGCACTGCCAGCAGGGCCTGGCCAAGGGCGTTGTTAATTTTGTGGGCGCCGGTGTGGTTGAGATCTTCCCGCTTCAGGTAGATCTGCGGGCCACCGTAGTGTTCTGTGAGCCGCTGGGCAAAGTAGAGAGGGCTGGGCCGCCCGACAAAATCCCGCAGCAGGCTGTGAAACTCGGCGCGAAAATCGGGATCCCGCCAATGCTGCTCAAAGGCTTCCTCCAGCTCTGTCAGGGCGCTCATCAAGGTTTCCGGCACAAACCTGCCCCCAAACGGCCCAAACCGCCCCTGGGGATCCGGACGCACCTGCGGGTCAAGGGGATCCAAAACACGAGGGGGAGAAGCAAGAGGAGCTGAGGTCATGGCAAAATCCGTCCGGGCCTTGCAGCCTGCAATAAGAGATTGAGACGAGCTTTCCCATTCTACAGAAGTTGGGAACTCGAGAAGGGGGGGTGGCCAACCTCTCCTCTCTTTTCCTGCCGTTCTCCCCCAACAGGGATCCCGAACAATTGTCTTTGAACAGGGGGCTTCCAAGGATTTTTAAGATGAGGCCGTCAGGTTTGGGTGGCCTATGGACGAACATCTACAAGAGTTGCTGCGGCAAGAAGATCAAAAAAGAGCGGATGCAGAAATTCGTCGTACCTATGCCCTTTCTCAAAAGTCTCAGGGGGTGGCGATCTTTTTGTCCATTCTGCTTGCTTTTGCAGCCTACATTTACACGCGGCGGTGGAAAGCTTTGATGGTTTTTCTGGGCTGGTGTTTCTTCCTTGGCGTGTTGTTTAGCGACGACGAGGGAGAGGTTTCCCTACCCGGACTGTTTCTGGCCTCCACCTGGGCAGCAGTAGACAACTGCGGCGCTATCCAGCGGGCAAAAGAAGAAATTGAACGGCTGCGCTCCGGCCAAAACCCTGATGTTGATCGGCAAACTTAAACTTGGTCGACAAAACAAAATAGTGGCCCAAAAATCGGTATTTTATTTCAAACTCTCGAAAAAGATGCTATACCTACTATTTCAAGTGGCACCCAGATACAAGCGGCGCAACCGACCCATTCTCAACGGCAGTGAAACTTGGATTCCTATTCCTTTTGTCTTTTGGGAAAGAGCTTGGACAAACCAAATTCTGTCCCCCTAGGAGAGGGGCTGGAGGTGAGAGAGCTTAGGATAGCTACAGATTAGAGCAATCAAAACCATGAAGTCTGCTGCTCGCCTAGCTTGTCTGCTTGCCGGACTGATCCTAGGAGCGGGGATCCCCGTCATTGCTCCCGCCCCCGCCCTTCCCGTTGCCCAAGCCGGTTTCCAGCCCTACGTCAACGCCCGCTTTGGCTACCGCATCGACTACCCGGCAGACTTCATTCCGCAAGGGGAATCGGACAACGGCGATGGCCAAGTGTTTCTCGGTCAAGACGGGGCTGAGCTGCGCGTTTGGGGTGGGTACAACATTTTTCAAGCAACGCCCGCCAGCGCCCTGCAGGAAGAACTTCGCCGCAGCCGGGAAAACCAACGCCGGGTTACTTACCAAGCTGTTGGCCGGGATTTCTTTGTGGTCTCCGGCTACGAGCCCGTTCGTGTCAGCGGTGCGGAGCCCTTTGGCCAGCGGATTTTCTATCTCAAAACAGTTGTCCGCCCTTCGCTGCAAGCTGGCTTTGAGTTCGTGTACCCGGCCAGCCGGCGCGAGCGCTATGACCGAGATGTGGAAGCTATAGCCCGTTCCCTGCGCCTTGCCGATCCCTGAGCTAGACCCAAGTTGGGGCATGATCGTAGGGATCCCTGGCAAAACCCAATGGCCGAGAGACCGCTGGATAGTTGGCTGCAGGAACGCATGCGGGTTGTTGGCCTGTCTTCTTGGCGGGCTTTACAGGCCCAGGCCGGGATCAGCCGCCGCGCCCTTGATCAGGTGCGCCGAGGGAAGTGGGGATCCCTGCGCCTGGAGCAGCTCCAAAAGCTGGCTGCCGCTCTGCAGTGGGATTTGGGATCCCTACTGCGCCTCAACGGGAATGACAAAATGGAATCCACCGATTCCTCAGAAGTCCTCTTCTCTCTGCTGCAGCCGTTGCTGACCAGCTACCCCACCGTCCGCCAGATTGCCCAGCGCAAGCCCGATTGGCCGGCCCAAAACGTGATTGCCTTGTTTCGATCCCTGGATGCTCTGCTGCAGCACTGGGGGTATGAGCCCATCGGCAACCCCCTGGAGTCCGTCCCCTTTGACCCGCAACTGCATCAACCGGATCAGCTGGATATTCAAAAGGGGGATCCCGTTTACATTCGCTTTGTCGGCTACCGCCGCGGTGACCACATCCTCTGCCCAGCCAAAGTCAGCCGTTCCCTGCCTGGAGGACTGAGCTGATGGCACCTGCCCCCAAAGCGACCCTAGCCATTGATTTTGGCACCAGCAACACGGTGGTGGCAGTTTGGGATCCCGCCCAAGCAGTGCCCCGTCTCCTCACTCTTCCCGGCCTCTCTCGCCCAGACCACTCGGCTATTCCCAGCTTGGTCTACGTGAAGGGAAAAGGCCAGCTCCTGGTGGGGGAAACCGTGCGCGCCGGTCGGTGGGGGGCAGTGGATCCGCAACGGCTGTTTCAGGGGTTTAAGCGGGACTTGGTGGCGGAGTTTGTCCCTCCGCCGCGAGTTCTAGATGGAGAGCGCTACGACGCCGAGAGGGTGGCCCAAGCTTTTTTGCAGACGGTGATGGAAGCTGTCCCGAAAGAACACCTGCAGCCGCAACAGCTGGTGTTCACCGCCCCTGTCGGCTCTTTTGAGCGCTACCTCAATTGGCTGCGGGGAGTGGCCAGTGCCTGTGGCTGGGATCCCGTTCAAATTGTCGATGAAGCCACGGCAGCAGCCCTGGGCTATGCGGTTGGCCAGCCGGGATCCCTAGTGCTGGTGGTGGATTTCGGCGGCGGTACCTTGGATCTCAGCTTGGTGCGCACCCTCGCTCCCCAAGCGGGTAGCCCTGTCCTCAAAGCGGAGGTGATCGCCAAGGCCGATGCCTATGTGGGCGGGGTGGACATCGACATTTGGATTGCCGACTACCTACTGCAGCAACTGGGGCTAAGCCGACAGCAAATTGGAGCTCTGGGCTGGCTCAACCTCCTGGAGCAGGCGGAACAGCTCAAGATCGCCCTTTCCACTCAGATGGAAGCGGTGGGCAGTTGGTTTGACGACGAAGCCCTCACTGCCCATGAGTTGAAGTTAAGCCGGCAGGAGCTGGAAGAGATCCTGGAAGCTCGTCAGCTTTTGGATCAAATCCGCCAGTGCCTAGACGACGTTCTCCTCACCGCCCAGGCGAGGGGATTGGGCAAGAACCAAATTGAGCAGGTGCTCTTGGTAGGAGGCAGCTCCCAACTGCCAGCAGTTCAAGAGCTGCTGCGCTCCTACTTCGGCAAAAAGAAAGTGCGCTGCGAACGCCCCTTCGATGCTGTGGCCCTGGGCGCCCTGCAGGTGGGCCGCCAGGTGAAGCTGGAGGATCGCCTGCACCACAGCTATGCCCTCCGCCTCTGGGATCCCTTGCAGAAGAGCTACATCTACTACCCCCTCTTCGAACAGGGCAGCCCCTATCCCTGCCGACGGGCTGAGCCCTTGATCCTGCAAGTGGCCAACGACGGACAAACGGAGATTCGCCTGGAGGTGGGCGAAGTGGCCCAGGTGGCCCAATCGGAGGTGGTTTACGACGAGCTGGGGCGGATGAGCAGCCGGCAGCTCACCCGGCAAACCGATTTCCGGTTCCTGGCCCCTCTCGGATCCCCAACCGTTCGCGCTACTTCGACGGAGTCATCACCAATTTGTCTGGCCCGTTTGCAGCCCCCTGGCCGCGTGGGAGAGGATCGCCTTCGCGTCGAATTTGCCATTGATAGCTCGCGGCGCTTGTTGGTCACCATCACCGACCTGCAAACTCAGGCGCTCTTGGCAGAGGCCCAGCCTGTAGCCACCTTGAGTTAAGAGACGAAAGTAGAGAGAAGAGAGCGTCTTCACTGCAACGGAAGACAAAGAAAGCAATGTAAAGGGCACGACATGGCCACGATTCCCAACTCTCATCTCCCCTTGTGAGAGAGGGGTCGGGGGCTTGAGGAGAGTAGAGAGCGGTTGCGCCGACGGCGTGGGGTCTCAGGGGAAGGATCTCAATCATTGATATTGTTGATATTGATTATTGATTGAGAATGGCTGCATATCCAGTGATCTCTGTAGCGACTTGATGAATAATCTGAGCGATGGGATATGAATCTGATTTGCGTTTAACTACACTTCTTCTCTTGAGCTACCTTGGGAACAAATCTTGCTCTTGTCACCACCGCCCCATTTTGCCCGTCCTCCCCTCGACTTTATTCCGCCCGCCTATAGCGCCTGGGTGCTACGGCTCGTCCACGGGATCCTGCCCCTGCTCTTGCGGGTGAGGGTGCGGCGCTGGCTTCCTTCCGGCATTGCCAAAATCGAGGCCACAGGGGCGGAGATCTTGGCGCGGCTCTACCACCAGTTCCAGGAGGGTCAAATTCGCCTAGTCCTGGCTTTCCGACATGTGGAGGTGGATGACCCGCTGGTGGGCCTGTACGTTCTATCTCGCCTGGTGCCCGAAGCCGCCCGTCGACAAGGGATCCGCCTTCGAGAACCCCTTCACGCCCATTTTCTCTACGACCGGGGCATGCCCCTCTGGGGAGGGGAATGGCTGGGGTGGCTGTTGTCTCGCCTGGGCGGGATCCCTATACGCCGCGGTCGGAGGGTGGATCGGGTGGCGCTAAAGGCGGCCCGGCAACTGCTCCTGGATGGGCAATTTCCCTTTGCAATCGCCCCAGAAGGAGCCACCAACGGCCACAGCGAACGGATCAATCCCCTGGAACCGGGAATGGCTCAGCTGTGCTTTTGGTGCGCCGAGGACCTGGCCAAAGCTGGTCGCTCAGAGACCGTCATTTTGCTGCCCATTGGCATTCGGTACTACTACACGGATCCCTCCTGGACGAAGCTGGAGCGCCTGCTGGCGCGCCTTGAGCACCTGAGTGGGTTGACGCCTCCGAAGCCAGAGCCAAGATCCTCCAGGAGCCCCAACCTTCGCTACACCCAGCGGATCTGCCGCCTAGCCCAGCATCTCCTGGGACAACTGGAAGCTTTCTACGACCTACCTCCCTTCATCTCTGGGAGAGATGAAGAAGAACCACGGATAGAGCAGAGGCTAGCCCCTGGCCACTTTAACGCTCGCCTGGAGCGGCTGCTCCACAGAGCCCTGGAAACCGCAGAGACCTACTTTGGCCTATCTCCCCAGGGGGATTGGAACAGCCGCTGCCGCCGCATTGAAGAAGTCGCCTGGATCCAGATTTACCGAGAAGAATTGCGGCATCCTGGATCCCTGTCTCCCCTGCAGCGGGGGTTGCTCGACTGGAAAGCCCACCAGGCAACGCTCTACCTGCAGCACATGCGCTTGGTGGAAAGCTGTGTAGCCGTCCAGGAAGAGTATTTGCTGAGCAAACCCTCTTTTGAGCGGCTGGCAGAAACTGCCCTCATTCTATTTGATGTGCTGGCCCGCCTTCGAGGGGAATCCTACCCAGCCCGCCCTCGCCTAGGCTGGCGGGGGGTTCACGTGACCGTCGGGGATCCCATCTCCGTTAGCGAGCGGTTAGAGCGGTATTGCCGAGGCCGCCAGGAAGCCAAACAGGCGGTGACCGAGCTAACTCAGGATGTTTTTTCTTTCCAATTTCTTTCTTTTTCCTTTCCAATTTCTAGGGATCCCCTGCAGGAGGAACGGGTTTAGGCGAGGAGTTCGGTACTACCGCCGAGAGACTGCCGAGAGATAAACCACCTTCCCGTCATGGAACAGAGCTGAGCCATGGTCGCCCCGCTGGGACTCTGCTCGGTACTCCCAGCAGCAATAGGAACTCACTGTGGTTTTCCACAACCAGGTGAGGTACTGCTCCGGCCTCGCTCACCTCGGTGATGGTTGCTTCCTGAGTTTGCAGATCTGGAAGGCGATAGGCAACTTCCTGCTCCCCCTGAGAAAAGAGAGGGAAAACCTGGAAACTGCCCTCTTGAATGGGATCCCCAATACGCAGGGTTGGAAAGTTAAGGCTGGCCATCGACTCCTCCTTCTTAAAACTTAAAAGGGTGTTGCAGAAGCTGCCCTTTTCCTCGTTAGCATGGGATCAGCTTGCTGAATCCTGCTCCACTCTAAAATCTTTTGGAAGCTCCTCCTTCCTAAAAAGAGATGAGGGACGGCCCTTGCCCTGCGAGATTCTGGCAGCGCGGACAAAGGCTTTTCATCCTGCCAAAAAGGCAGGGATCCCTTTTTTGGGATCCCTGCCTCAATATCTGGGGTTGATCTCTAGCCTGAAATAATTGAAATTAATCAGCACTAGTGAGTATCAAAGCACTCCGGGACTAGTCCCGCTCAATGTACAAAAAAAGCACTGCCATGCCCACTGCAGGAAGCAGCCAACCAACAATGGGGATAAAAATCCAAGGAAGATAAGCAGCAGCGTAAGAACCGGTCATGATTTTGCTCCTCTCAAGTGACTTGACAAACTTGACAACTAATTCACCAGCCCTCGAAAGATGGCGTCGATCCCGGCAAAGTTCTCCAGCAGGAAGTAGGCAGCAAACACTCCACCCATACCTCCCAAGAAAAATCCTGCCGTCAGATCCCCCCAACCCCGAGCTGTAGCCAGAGGAGCGGCCCCCGGTGTTTCCGGCTTGTTTCCGAAGGTAACGCTGCCATAGGCCGACATACAGGCGGTTCCCAGCAGCACAATCGCCATCGCCGTAACCAGCCCGCCCAAGTTAGCTGCCTCAGGATAATCCCGCAGCGGCCCCAGCACAATTTCCGGCCCCACCAAGAAATAGCCATGGGCCAGCCCAATTTCTAGACCCCGCAACAGCGGCGATAAGCCAGGACGGTTGATGGGAAGATTGTTGATAAACAGACGGGTGACAGGAGAATCGCTGATGGGCGTCGAAAGATGCCCCTCGCAGGGATCGTCGTTAAAGGTGCGAATGTAATCCATGTCCGAAAGTCCTGCCTGGAATTTTGCGATTCATTCTACGGGGCCTAAGTTACCCTCTCGGCAACCACCACCCGGATCGTTAAAAAAGTTCATGCTCGCTTAACACAGAGATAGCTCTTCTAAATAAGTTTGAGACATAAGTTTGAGACATTCCCTCGCAGAACCTGTCCTCAGCAATTCGCGCTCTTGCCCATGATCCCTGACCTGCTAACGTGAACTTCACCCTCTCCAGGGGGAGAAGAGAGAAGTCCATATTCACCGCCTGGTTGTAACCAGTGGTGAGGAATAGCGGCAGCTTTTTCGGACTGTGTATTGAGTATTAAGTTGAGTATTAAGGTCTGCAATGAAGTAGGATCCCTGCTAGGCAAGGGATCGATATTGCGCTGTGGTAGGTAGCCTCGAAAAAAGTGGTAGATACACTGGCCATGGGTCAACAAAGCCTAACTGAATTCGGCCAGGTCGTAAAAACCATGGGACCCTTTACCCCTACCTATTGGGGGCTACTACCAGACCGAAAACCTCAAACCTACAGACTAGAGCCTAGGCCCACATAGGAGCCATAGAAAAAGAGCCCAACTACCGTGATCACACCCAAACCGGCAACCACAGCCACTATCCACAAAGGGATCCTTGCTTGACTGGTCATAGCAACTGGTCTCCAAAAAAGACAGAACTAGCAGCAATTACATTCTCAGTAAACTTAGCAAAGGGGAGCAAGGGCTAGCCAAAAGCCAGCATTGTCCCCTGCGCTCTTTCCCAACTCCAAGAGCAGAGTGGGATCCTGGCCTCAGTTGAGAAAATAGCTGGAGAACAACAGCCCAACCACAAACACCAGCAGCAAACCCAAGTAAAGGGAAGTGCGGTTTAGCTCGACAGGTTGGGAGTTGGGATTCCTTTCGGGTTGATCAGCCATTGGGTTCACCGTTGAATAAACTGCATTGCAGCAATAGCTCCCAAGAAGAAAACCGTTGGGATCGCCAAGGTATGTACCGCCAGCCAACGGACGGTAAAAACAGGGTAAAAAACGGGTTCATCAGATTTAGTGGCCATAGATATCACCCTACGCAAAAAGCTCAATCAACTTACAAATTGCAACAACGAATAGTCCACTTACCCACGGGCACTCCTAGCGAGTCAGCCTCTCCAGCTCCTCCAGAGCATTGAAGCGATCGCTGACGATCGGCAACTCCTGGCGCTCTGCCGTGAAATACTCATTGGGGCGCGGGGTGCCAAAAATATCATAGGCCAGGCCGGTGCTCACAAAAAGCCAGCCTGCCAAAAACAAAGCGGGAATGGTCAGGGCGTGAATAACCCAGTAGCGGACACTGGTAATGATATCGACAAAAGGTCGCTCTCCGGTGCTGCCAGCCATGAAACTCCTCCCTAGGGTAGGGGCAAAAGTGCTTTCTGAACTTTCTGAGTCTATAACACAATGATAAGGATTTGGATGCACAACTACAAGTTGCAAGACATTCGCTTAGCCCCTTTGCTGCCAAGCCGGATCCCGTCTTGCATAGGTAAAATCTCCTAAGGGATCCCTGCGGCGAACCTTCTTACCCGAGTTTTCAGAATCTCACTGCCAAAGGGCGCAATCCCAAGGGGCATCGAGGGCTTGAGGATGGGGCGGAAGTTTGAGATAAGCTGGCCCTGAGGGGATGTTGTTGGAACAGGAGTGACAGCTATGCGGTGCTCGTGGCCCCTAGCTCTGAGCTTGTGTTGGACGCTGGGCTGGTCGGGTGTCAGCTTGCCGGCTTGGTCCCAAGGGGTGGAGCAGCAAGCCTCGCTGGCCTGGACCGACCCCTACGTGGCGGCTCTGGAACGTCAGACAGATGTGGTGATCACCCAAGAACCCCTGTCAGCCACCCTGACCCGTCTGGAATTGGCCCAGTGGCTGACGGAGTTTTTCGGCTACATTCCCAATCCCAACCAGGTGCAGGAGATTCGCGACCTGGAGCCCAACACCCCCGACTATTGGACTGCCCAAGCCGTGCTGCAGGCGGGGGCCATGCGCCTATACGAGGGCAACGAGTTTCGCCCGCAAGGGGATATCACCCACCTGGAAGCCCTGGCCATTTTGGTGCGGGCTCTGCAATTGCCTGCTCCCACTCAGGCCGACATTGAGCGCTGGATGGCTCTGTACACCGATGCGGCTGATGTGCCGGAGGTAGGGCGGGCTTTTGTGGCCATGGCAGGCGAAGCGGGGCTGCTGGTGAATGTGCCGGATCCGGCCCGTCTTCAGCCCAATCGGGTGCTGAGGCGAGCAGAAGGGGCAGTGTTGTTGCATCAGGCCCTGGTGTATCGCGGTCAGCTTCCGCCCTTGCCACCCCCTGTGGCCCAGTTGCGTCCCTCCCCAGCCCGGGTGGCCGAGACTGTCCAACCCGAAATCTTCCAAACGCGGATTACTCCCGAAGAAGGAAGTGTTCCTGCGGGGGGAACCTTGACCATTGAAGCGCAGGCCACTCCCAACGGCAGGGCTACGGTCGATATCGGCGGCGTGGTTCAGGGTCTGCCGATGCAAGAGGTGCAGCCCGGCTATTACCGCGCAGTTTACAGCCTTAGCCCTCAGGACAGCGCCCTCAGCCCCGACATCAGCATTCAATTGACCCTCAATGGCGTCAGTACCCGCGTTCAACGGCGGCTACCTCAACTGGCCTTGGGCAATGTCGCTCCCCCGCCGGTGGAGTCGGTGTTTCCGCCCCCGGCTCCTCTGCCGCAGCCGTCCCCTGCCCCTCTGACTGCAGCCGGCAATCGCTATCCGCGCATTGAGGCCATTCGCTTGGATCCCCAGCGCGACTTGGTGGAAGGGGATATTCTCACCATTGCCATTTGGGGAGAGTCCGGAGGGATCGCCCAGTTTGATCTGGGGAATCTGGCCCTGAACCAGCCGATGCGGGAGGTACGACCCAACCACTACGAAGGCACCTACGTGGTGGCCCCCACCCACCAGGCCAACAATCCCACCTTGCGGATTGTGCTCACCAAGGACGGCCTCAGCCAGGAACATCGGGAGATTTTTCCCTTTTCCATCGATGGCTCCAGAGGAACCCGCTCCACCATTCAGCCGGTCTCCGCGCCTGTTGCCGTGGGGCCGCCCCGGATTTTTAGTGTCACCACCAACAGCACCAACCTGCACATGGGAGAAATTCTCAAAGTCACCATGCGAGGAGATCCAGGGGGGCGGGCTGCTTTTCGGATTATTGGGATAACGCCCGAAGTTGAAATGCGGGAGGTGGCGCCGGGCCTATACGAAACCCAGCAGCAACTGCCCTTCAACATGCAGCCGGTCAACAACGGCATCATCGAGGTGATCTTGCAAAGAGGGGGCCAAAAGACCACCCAAACCAGCCCCTCGCCCATTACCATTGCCCCCTAGCGGGATCCCTGCAAAGGGTCAACTAAAATCAGGGTATTGTAGATTTGTTAACAAAACGTGCGGAGTTCCCCACCCTCTGTAGGGTGGGGATGGATAGCACCACCGGATCGGTTGTTCGGGGGATAAAGCCCTCAGAACTGGGATAAAGTGTGCACATGGCAACAAGAAGGCAGACCTTTCGACTGTATCCCAGCAAAGCACAGGAAAAGGCTTTGTTTGAGGCCCGTCGCCTGCACTGTTATCTTTACAATGCTTGCATTGCCCATCGGGAAACCGAGTACCACCTCCACCGCCGAACGGTGACCTACCTGGAACAGCAGAACCTACTCCCCGAATTCAAGCAGGTGTGGGGGGAGTTTGCCCAACTGAACTCCCAAACTTTGCAAGCTACCGTCAAGCGGGTGGATTATGCTTACCAAAGGTTCTTTCGAGGACTGAGTAGGAAGCCGAGGTTCAAGTCCATTCGCCGGTATTCGGGCTGGACGTATCCTGCCCGGTCGGGGTGGAAGGTCAACAGCATGGGGAAGCAGGGCACCGTAACGCTGAATGATGTGGGCATGACCCTCAAGATGCGGGGCAAGGCTAGGAACTGGGGTGTGCCCACTACGCTGACCCTTGTTTACAAGCCGTCCCGACGGCAGTGGTTTGCGTCGTTGACGGTGGAGGTGGCGATACCTGAACCTAAGTTTGGTTCACAGTCGGATTTGCAGTACGAATCTATAGTTGCCTATGACTTGGGTACAGAGACCGCCCTGACCCTGTTTGATGGGTCTGAGTTTCAGAAGATCGCCAATCCCCGCTTTACCCAGAGAAGTGAGGCGAAGATACGCAAGCTTGCCAAGTTGAAGCGATGCAAGCGCGCTCCGAAGAAGGGGGTGAAAGCGTCCCGTCGTTGGCGGAAAATCCATCAGCGGGAATCCCGACTCAAAGCCAAAGTCGCCCGTCAGCGCAAAGACTGGCAACACAAAGTGACGTCAGAGATAGCTTGTCGTTATGGCGAAGCGCTCCGCGCCGCCGTAGGCGAACGGCGTAACGGAGAAGCTGCATGTCAAGGGGATGACCCGCAAGGGTGGGAAGCGCAAGGCAGGGCTAAACAAGTCCATTCTGTCGGTGGGGTTCGGTACATTGAACCAGATGATTACCTACAAGATCGAGCAGAAAGGTGGTTTAGTCCTCATGCTTCCCACTCAGACCCTCAAACCGAGCCAACGCTGTCCCCAATGTGGGGCAGTCCACAAGGAGTGGGCGGACTTGAGCAACCGCTATCATGTCTGCTCTGGTTGTGGGTTTGAAATCCCCAGGGATCGGGGCTCGGTGATGGTGATGTACACCGTTGCCACTAATCGGCAACCGGGGTTGGGAACCAGCCTCGTGAGTCTTGGATGTCTCAGCACTACTTCAAAGTCCTGCGGGGCTATGAAGCAACTGGGGCAGAGGAGGAGACAGAAACTTCACCGTCAAGCGAATGGGGCATCAGAAACCCCATCCGCCTATGCGGTGGGGTAGTTCATGCAGTTGTAGATTCGTCGCAGAGGTAGAGGGATCGCCATGAACCTGTTGAGCTTGGCCTTGCCGGATCTGTCGGCAGCTTCGGATCGGTTAACCGCCGCCTTGCAGCCCGTAGCCCAGTTTTTTGCCGGCCTCAACTTGCCCCAACCCATTGTGCAATGGGGTCACCCTTTGATGATGGGAATCGTGGTGGTGGTGATGGGCAGCTTTGTCGGCCTGACCGGGTGGCGAGGGCGAACCTTGCGTCTGGCAGCCGCCTCCCCAACCTCAGAGGGATCCCTGCCGGAATCGGCCCAAAAGCCTCTGCTGGATCACCGCAAATTGGCTCCCTGGATGGCCACCTTCATCGCTCTGGGCTACACCGGCGGCATTCTCTCCCTGGTGATGCAAGGGAAGCCCCTATTGAGCAGTCCCCATTTTTGGACGGGATCCCTGGTGCTGCTGTTGTTGGCGGTGAATGGAGCTTTGTCTCTCAGCGGCTTTGGGGGCAACCGCGCTGCTCTGCGCACCACCCATGCCTATGTGGGCAGCCTCATCCTGTGCATACTGTTTGCCCATGCCTTGTTCGGGCTCAAGCTGGGCTTGTCGCTGTGAGTGGCATTGACATGCTCCCCTGCCTAAAGGCAGGGGATTCTGGTTCCTGGTTCTGCGACAGCACTTATCGTGTTGGGTTGCCCCTCCACGGCAGCGGTGCTCGTCTCCCCAAGCGCTACGCAAGCCCTAGCACCCAGAGCGGTTCCCTAATGCCCTTAGGTACCGTTGCAAACAACAACTACAAAGCCTGCTGAGGCTGTATCCAGTCGTGAGACTGTTGGGTTTTTAGAGCGGTTGACTACCCTGCCGCTGCGGGCAGCATAGCACAAAGCCGCCCTAGTCGCGTCAGCGGGCCGTAGGCCTTAGGGCGGGGCTTTAGACCCAGTTTTTTGGTAACCCGAGGTTTCCCTCTCCCTGGACAGGAAGGCCGGGAGCCTATCAGCGATAAGGTTGCAGGGATTGCAGCAGGTAGAGCACGGTGAAAACGCCGATGCCCAGCAGGACGATGGACAACACCAGGTAGCTGCTGGCATTGGAGCGCTGCTCTTCCAAGAGGGCTTCAGGGGATTTGGGCGCGATCATGAACCGTCCCCCAGAAAGAGGTTTTCGGATCACGGGATCCCCTGCCTCGAAGCGCACCTGCCCCATGGCAAAGGCCATCGCATCCACCGGAATCACCCATTCCTTATAGATGAAAGAGCGAGTGGAGCGGTTTTCTGTTCTCACTTGGGAAAGGTAGCGCTTGAGATCGAAGTTGAAGCGGCTGGGGCCTTTTCCGGGAAAGACACGCTCATCCACAACCGCCATAGCCTCTACCTCCGCACCCGTGGGATCCACCCTCACCCTTCCGGTTTCGTCTTCGATGAAAAAAGGGATCTGGCGAACCACTGAGTGAAGGGTTTCATCTCTCGTTCTCGTCTCTCTCTCCAGGAGATATTCCCGGCCTGTGCTCGGATCGGAGTACACATTGTTGTAGTACTTTTGGGGAGAGCCTGCTTCAGAAAACGGCCATTTTTCGGGATAGGCTGGAGAGCCGAGCTTTTGTGGGTAATCGGGGTAACCAGGCTTCTTCTGGAAAGCATCCGAACCGGGGTAGCCAGAGCCGGTTTTTTGCGGAAAGGATGCCGCGCCGAAGTAGCCAGGGTTGGACTTTTGTGGGAAAGAATCGGAGTAGCCGGGATCAACCCTTTTCTGGAAAGAACTGGGGGCAGAATAGCCCAATCCGGGCTCCTTTGCGGTCATTCTCCCCGGATAGGATTTTGCCCGGGATCCCAAGCGCAGAGCGTTCTGGTATTCGCCTTCGCTGATCCGTTCGCTGTAGGTTACGTCGCCTTCGCTGTTCAAATACTTTCGATAGCATTCGACTTCGTCATACTCCCAAGAGATCTCGGACTTGTAGTAGACGCAAGGCTGTCGCGAAAATTCCGATACCAAAGGCCGATTGCACAAAATCCTGCCATAAACTTGGGCCAAGTTTGCTCCTTTTGCCTGTGGACTTGTCTGACCGAGATTGCGAAGCTCGGCTACCTTGAGCAACCGAGTGGTGGAGAGCTGTTGAACCAACCTTTGGGAGCGCAAATACTCAACACATGAAAACAGAGAGCCGGGAAGACAAAGTAGCCCAAGCAGCGTCAGCCAGTTCATAGAGGCCTTCCTTTCCGGGGGGTGGGAGTGAAGTTGGCCTCATGCTAGCAGTTATCCATAAAACAGCATTTAAGAGGAGTTTAAGACAATCCCGAATGCGGTCAGTTCCGAACTTGACTTGGCAACTGGGATGGGTTTCCCCGCAAGGCTTCCAGGAAGGCAAATACTGCAGGCGGATGCAGCGCAGAGGCCAGAACGGCAGCCCCGATCACCCGCTCCAGTGGGATTGGCAGCCGGCGGATCTGGATCCCTTCGGGAATGGGAATGGCGGCCAAGCGGGGCAAGATGGCAGCCCCCAGACCCTGTGCCACCATGTTCACAATGGTGGAGTCTTCCTTCACCAAGTAGGCCACCTTGAGGGTTTGGTGAGCGGCTTCCCAGTGGTTCCGCACCGCGGTGGTGCATTCGGCGTAGTTGTAGAGAATGTAGGAAAAACGGGAAAGATCCTCCCAGGTCAGGGTTTCCGGCAGGGGCCCAAAACTCAGCGGAACCAACACAATGAACTCATCGCGGGCAATCTCCCACGTCTGTAGATCCTCACCAGCCCGCGGCAGAGGCAATAGACCAATATCCACCTGGCCCGATCGCAACAGATGTTCAACAGTGGCCGGATCTTCCTCTGTAAGGGTGAGGGTAATCTGGGGAAATTGTTGGCGGAAGCGGGCGATCACCGGCGGCAGCAAATGGGTTGCAGCACTGCGAAAAGCGGCAACTCGCACATTTCCCCCCCGCAACCCTTTTTCCAGGTTGGCCTCATAATCCATTTGTTCCCGCAGTTGCAGCATTTTGCGAACATGGCGCAGCAGTCGCTCCCCCACCGGGGTTAGGCGCGCCCCAAAGCGACCGCGCACCAACAGGGTCACCCCCAGTTCTTCCTCCAGGCTGGCAATGGCCCGGCTCACCGCCGACTGGGAAATGTGCAATTGCAGGGCAGCATCGCTGAAATTTCCCCGCTCCACCACAGCCACCAGGGTTTGCAGTTGCGAGATGTTCATGGATCCCATCTATTCGATCTGCGCATAGATGTGATGCTATCTCAGGTTTGAACCCTCCGCCGCGCCTGACTAAACTACGACATAGCTTCCCCTTCACACTGCGAAATAACGCGAAACAGTGTGAAAACCTCTTTATCTTCCTGTCGTTGGTCAAGTGTCCCTATGTCGAGATCCATGTTTGCCCTGCTGCCATTCCATCAATTTCGAGATACTCCCGGCGTGCGCTTTTTCGACATCACGGTTGCGCGATCCAACGCCCGCGATTTGGTTTACCATGATGGGCCCGCCATCAGTCCCCCCAACAATCCGCAGGGCTATTGGCAGTTTTATATGCATCCACACCAGGAGGACAACTTGCTGGCTTTATGGGGCGGACGGACGTTTTACCTGGTGAATTTTAGCTGGAGGGATCCCTTCCATATTGTGCGCCTGGAAGCGAATCGAGGTATTTTGCGCATTCCTCCCGGCACTTTTCACCGTTCCGTCTCCGATCCAGAGGGATCCATTGTGTTGAACCAGGCGGTGCGCGACGAAAAAGCCATCTTGGAAAAGGAATTTCGCATCTACGACAGCAGCCGTATTCCCCGATTGCTGCAGGTGACCTCGGCACCCGCCCCTTTGCCCCGCATTTGTGCCTGAGGGCAACCCAATCATCCTCCCCCGTTCCCTTAACCTAGCCGCGAGTCAATCGAGGCTCGCAAGTGGGCAGCAGCATGGGTGAGCTGTGCCTGGGGAATGGAGGGGTCGAGGTGTCGCCCTGCTGAGTTGGCAAGGCTCAGCCCTCTTTGCGGATCCCTGCAGGTGAAAACTGAAGCTAGAGTAAAGATGGGTGCTGGGGGATCCACCAATGCTCTCTCTGGAGCGCAAGGGCATAGCGGATAGCTCGATCAACTTGGCGGAGTACATCGACCACACGCTGCTGTTGCCGATGGTTACTCCAGAACAGATTGACCAGGGGTGTGAGATTGCCTTGCGCTATGGCTTCCCCACTTTTTGTGTTCCTCCTTGCTACGTGCCGCGGGTGGTGGAGCGGCTGCATGGATCCCCGGTCAAGGTGAGCACGGTGGTGGGGTTTCCCCTGGGCACAACCACTGCAGAGGCTAAGCTCTACGAGGCCCAACTGGCGGTGGAGCAGGGGTGCCGGGAGCTGGATGTCCGCATCAACTTGGCTTGGCTCAAGGCGGGGGAGCTGGATCGCCTCCATGCCGAGATTGCCCAACTGGTGGAAGAAACGGGGGTCTGCATCAAGGCCATTTTGGAAACGGCTCTGCTGACCGAGGAGGAGAAAAAGCTGGCCGGGGAGATTTGTATCGATGCGGGGGCGGCTTTTCTGATGACTTCCACCGGCTGGATGGGGGGGGCGACGCTGGCAGATGTGCAACTGTTGTGGCAACTCAGCCGCGGCAAAGTGGGGGTGAAAGCGTCGGGCGGCATTCGCACGGTGGCTCAAGCAGAGGCCATGATCCAGGCGGGGGCCAGCCGTATCGGCACCTCTTGGGGGCTGGAGCTGATGCAAGAGCTGCGAGCCAGAGGAACCCCATGAGTGGGCGCACCTATCGGGTTACGGGCATCAATCTCAAAGGGATCCCACTGGGAGAGGCGGATCGGATTGTAACCATCTTGACCCGCGAGCAAGGGTTGATCCGGGCGGTGGCCAAGGGATCCCGTAAGCAGCCTTCCAAGCTGGGCGGGCGGATGGAGCCTTTTGTCATCAACGACTTGCTGATGGTGCGGGGGCGCTGGTCTGCCCAAGCAGAGACTTCCCAGCGTCTACAGCGCATCGTCCAAGCGGAAACCCTGCAGACTTTTCCCCGCCTCAGCCGCAGCTTAGCCCATCTCACGGCAGCGCAGTATTTGGCGGAGGTGGCCTTGCTGTTGGCCTTGCCCGATCAAGCTCAGGAAGAGCTGTTTGTGGTGTTGGTCGAACACTTGGAACGCATCGAGCGGGCTGCTTCGGAACGGGCCGTTTTGCCCTTGCTCACCCACGGGTTGTACCACCTCCTGGCGTTGGCGGGGTTCGCCCCTCAGGTGCAGGCTTGTTACTTCTGTCAAGGGGAGTTGGTCGACGGCGTTTTTTTCAGCCCCCAATGGGGTGGCTTGGTCTGTGATCCCTGCCGGGTGGCCCAGCGGCCCAGCCCAATTGCCTGGGTCTCCGCTTCTGCCTTACGTGCCTTGGGATCCCTGCCCAGCTCCACACTGCCTCTGCCGGAGGATTCCCTGCCTTTGGCTGCTTGGCTGGAAGCAGAACGTCTGTTACGGCGCGTTTTGGAGCATCATACGGATCGAGAGATCCGTTCCGCCGAGCTATTGGCCAGTTGCTATGCTGTTTCCACTGCAAACGGTCAAGGATCCCCGGCTTTTCCTGAGGGACATCCCAAAACATGGGCATCGGCCTGAAAAAGTTGTGAAGGTATGTATCAAGTCCGGCCCAATAGCCGCAAAATAGAGCATCGAGGCGGGTTGGCAGCCGATTTTGGATGATAAATTAGGTTATGGAAAGTAACTTCTTACGAAGGCCTCTCAGGTTTGAGCAATGTTTTTTGGGGAGGAGTGCCTTGCACCAGGTACTGGACAGCATCATCAGGTGGGATTGAAGTTGGAGCTTTTAACAAGATTGAATCCACTGCCGAGAGGGCCTTCTGTTTTGTGCTTGTTTCCCGGAGCTGCATCCCTGAGGTGCGGCTTTGGTTAATTGCAGATGATTGCTTGTGAGTGTTCAATTTCCTCGGTGAGTCTGCCCAACTGAGGAGCAGCCCCTGAGGTTCCTGCATCCGCCCAACTCAAGATAGCGCCCACCTTAGTTCTTTTTCAGATCTCTCT
The DNA here is from genome assembly GCF_054060015.1 of Thermostichus sp. MS-CIW-25. Lineage (NCBI taxonomy): Bacteria > Bacillati > Cyanobacteriota > Cyanophyceae > Thermostichales > Thermostichaceae > Thermostichus > Thermostichus sp. MS-CIW-25. Next base: position 2,839 of record NZ_JBSSCS010000002.1, on the reverse strand, counting down.
TTTACCGAGTACCGTTAGAAGTTCAGGAGTTGCAGCACCGTGGAAGCACAGCGTAAGGAACGGATTCTGGTGGTCGATGATGAGGCCAGCATTCGACGCATTTTGGAAACCCGTCTGTCCATGATCGGATACGACGTGGTCACAGCTTCGGACGGCGAGGAGGCGCTGGAGGTTTTCCACAAGCAGGATCCCGACCTGGTGGTGCTGGATGTGATGATGCCGAAGCTGGATGGCTATGGGGTTTGCCAGGAGCTGCGCAAAGAATCCGACATCCCCATCATCATGCTGACGGCGCTGGGCGATGTGGCCGACCGTATCACGGGGCTGGAGCTGGGGGCAGACGACTATGTGGTCAAGCCCTTTTCCCCCAAGGAGCTGGAAGCTCGCATTCGGTCGGTGTTGCGACGGGTGGCGCGGTCGGCCCACGATGGGATCCCCAGTTCCGGGGTGATTCAAGTGGGGGACATCCGCATCGATACCAACAAGCGGCAGGTCTACAAACGGGACGAACGCATTCGCCTGACGGGGATGGAGTTTAGTCTGCTGGAGCTGCTGGTCAGTCGGTCGGGGGAGCCTTTTTCCCGCTCCGAGATTTTGCAAGAGGTGTGGGGCTATACCCCGGAGCGCCATGTGGATACGCGGGTGGTGGATGTCCACATCTCGCGGCTGCGGGCCAAGCTGGAAGATGACCCCAGCAACCCAGAGCTGATCCTGACGGCCCGAGGCACCGGCTATCTATTTCAGCGCATCATTCAGGGGGAGGAACAGGCACGGTCTTGAGAGGGGATCCCTCGCAACCTCTCTTCAAGAGCGGCCTGCACCCGCCTCAACACGCCAACCCAGTCTCCCGGTGTGTCTTGTCGAAACAGTCGCATTACCCCGGGGTACCAGGGGCTATCTTCTCGATGGAGGAGCCAGCGCCAATCGGCGGCAAAGGGCAGCAGCACCCATACCGGCTTGCCCATCGCCCCGGCCAAATGAGCAACGGCTGTATCAACGCTGATCACCAGATCCAACTGGGCAACGGCTGCGGCTGTATCGACAAAACTGCGGAAACGGGATCCCAGCTCCACCACCTGGTACTGCTCCAATAGGGCTCCCACCGGGTGAGGACTCTGTCCGAGTGGCGCGGACAGATCTTCCCCCACCTGCAGGCTAACCCACTGGATGGAAGGCCCATGCAAGTGCTGGAGCAACAGATTCAGAGGGCAACTTTTCAGCCTTTGTACGCGGTTGAGCTCAGGATGGGCACGCCGACCGCTGGCCCACACCAGCCCCACCTTCATCCGCTCCTGGGAAAGCTCCGGCCAGTCTTCCCGCCAGGAGAGGCTCAAAGGGATCTGCGGCCCGCCGGCATGAACGGGATAGACAAGATAGGGGATGCGGGCCGGGATCGTCTCCAGAGTGGTGCCCAACCGCTGCGGCAAGCTGAGCAAGGGCAGATGGCAATCGAAAGAGGGCAAGGGATCCGTTTCCGAGATCACCTGCACCTGGGGAAGGGGGAAGCACCCTCTGAACAGCTCGACAAGGGATCCCTGACAGCGGAGGCAGATTTGCGCTTGGGGATGGGCCTCGGCCAGCAGCGGCAGGTAGCGCACAAACTGAAGCGTGTCCCCCAACCCTTGTTCGGCGTAGATCAGCAGGGTCTGGCGGCCCAGAGGGGATCCCGTCCACAGAGGCGAAAGAAAGCGCGGGTAGGCCGCCTCTTGTCGCTGCAGCCGCCATTCGTATTCCCGCCACCCCTCCTCGTAGCGGCCCAGGGTAAGCAAAGCCGTGCCCAGGTTGTAGTGGATCTCCGGCCAGTGGGGGGCCAGTTGTAAGCCGCGCCGATAAGCCTCAATAGCCCCTTCCAGCCGGTTTTGTTCTTGCAGGATGGTGCCCAAGTTGTTGTGGGGCTGGGCATCCCTCGGCAACAGCAAGATGGCCCGTTGCAGACAATCGGCGGCCTCCTCCAAGCGATCTTGCAGGTGCAGGCAATGGCCGAGGTTAACGAGAATTCGCCCCTCCTGGGGTGCAAGGGCGAGAGCTTGGCGAAACCAGCCTTCCGCTTCCTCAGCTTGGCCATCGAGCATCAGGGCATTCCCCAAAGCTGCCAAGGCATAGACCTGGGGAGGCTGGGCTGCTGCTGCCTGTTGCAACACCTCAATTGCCTGGGCCAATTTCCCCAGGGTGAGCCAACAACTGCCCAATCGGAAAAGCAATTGCCCATCACCGGGGGCAAAGGCCAGGCCCTGTTCGTAGGCTCGCGCCGCTTCCTCTGGGTTGCCAAGCTGCATCCAGGCATCGCCCAGATCCTGCCAGGCCGGCACCCAATCCCCCCGCAGGTGCAGAGCCAGTTGCAAGGGGGTCAAAGCTTGGCGGGGATCCCCCATCTGGAGATAAAGGGATCCCAGCAACGCCTGAGCGGCGAACAGATGGGGATGGGCGCGGGTAAGCTGCCGGCAGAGGTGCAGAGCAGCTTTCAGATCCCCCGCCTGTCGGTAGCGTTGAACCAACGCCAGAGCCGCCTGCGAAGAGGATTGGATCTCGGATCCCCGCTCTGGATCCTGTGACTCAGCCGCTTGCCGATTGTCTTTCCCTCGCCCAAAGCCCCGTGGCACGTCTTTGCCTCTTTTTTGCCTCTTTTGAGATCCTTTTCACCTATTTTCGGGCTGGAGGCCCGCACCATAGCCGCAGGCTTGGTGCCGGGAGGAAAGCCGCCTCCATATAAGAGTACTGGGATAGAACCTGGATGAGCTACAATGAGCCCATGAGCCAGACCATCTCTGTACGTTGCAAGCTGATAGTCCCACAAGAGTTGCGTCAAGAGATTGACCGCACCTTGCAGGGATTTGCTGAC